>CAZXIE010000073.1:0-18249 GCA_964640065.1 uncultured Saprospiraceae bacterium | reverse complement strand
CCCATGATATCATGCCAGATATCGGGTTCGTCACAGTATTCTAATTCTTCGATAGTCCGGACGAATGTAGTCAGCGGCATCTCATACTGTGCAATCATACGATACCACTCGATTTGTTCGAGAATGATATTTTCATCTGTCTGAATGAATGTATATCCAGTGTACGGAAGGGCTGCAGCAGTTAGAAATGCTGCTGTAGGTCTTTTACTATTATCTATGCCGAGTTTAGAAAAGCCTGATATCCAAAGAGTGGATATAGCACTAAGAGATTGCAAGTCTTGGAAGTGCTTTTCAAAAAGCAACTTCCAGTTTTTATCATCTTGGACAGGATCAAATGTTCTGACACTCTTTACTTCCATCCTATGAAAGTAAAAATGTTAGAGCTAGAAAGTGATTATCGATAGAACTAGTTACACTGATTGCAACTGAGCCTTATGAGCTTACTGTATACCTAGACGGGCCTTAACTACACCCATGATATCTTCACTCTCTTTGAAATATACCATACCTAGAGAACTAGAATCGAAGATCATCGTATATCCTTCCTCTTTTCCCACTTGCGAGATCACATCTTGGATCTTATCAAGAAGAGGCTGATACTTTTCTTGTCTTTTTGTTGCTATGAGGTTCTGTACTTCTACCTCATACTGCTGTATCTCTTGTTGCTTTGCAGCTAGCTTTTGCTCTTCTTGCTGCATCTGCACTTGACTAAACTCTCCGTTATTTGCTTTAGCTGCATACGCTTGATAAGCTGCCTCATATGCCTTCATCATCCCTTGACCTTTCTGGATGAGCTGGTTGCTATAGCTTTCGACTTCGCTATCTGCTGCTTTGACTTCTGGGAAGGCAGCTATAATCTCTTGAGAGTTGATGTGTCCATACTTCTGGCTGATACCAGCAGTAATAAAAGCTATCATTAAAAAAAGTGTCGCTATTGTAGTTTTCATAGTTGTCTGTTAGTGGGAGTTCTCCCTGTATTTATCCTATTGACGCAAATGTAATTGCGAAAGTAGTAATCTGATACTTATTTAACTTGATATTAATTTTGTCTAATCTGGCTCGAAGCCTAGGATAATGCTGAATTTACCTAGCTGACCGAGAGTTGGATTTTCTGCTCCAGCGACCTCTTTGTCTAATCCAAAGCCATAATCAAATCCAAGTAAACCGAATGCAGGTAAGAAGACTCTAAGTCCTACACCAACAGATCTTCTTAGATCAAATGGATTATACTCATCAAAGCTAGACCACTGATTACCTCCTTGGAAAAATAGAGTAGAGTAAATCGTAGAGTTTGGATTAGTAGAAAGTGGATATCTCAATTCAGCTGTAAACTTGTTAAAGATGATACCACCACCATTAAGTCTACTGTTAGGATCTATATCTACTACTTCATAACCACGAAGTGCGATGATGTCTAGACCTGTGATACCAGCTCCTTGATTAGATAGTCCATCTCCACCTAACTCAAATCTTTCAAAAGGTACATCTCCGATCTCACTATTATAATTACCCAAGAAGCCCATTTTGGCAGATGTTGTGAAGACGAGCTTGCCGATTGGGTTGAAGTACCACTCTGCATCTAATCTCCACTTGTGATATTCTAAGAATTCGAACCTTCTTGACTCTTCAGCATTCTGTACATCCCGGTCGGCTGCAGTTAGACCATCAGCACCTATAGTTGTGAAGTACTCTTCTCTCTGGCGGATACCTAGCTCAAGAAGTCTTTCTCTATGAAGATCATCTATCTCAGCATCTGTAAATTCAAAGAATCGATCTTTTCTGAATAGTGAATATGGAGGAGTAAACTGTATCGTTAGCGCTACTCTCGAACCACTTGTTGGGAACATCGGGTTCGCTATAGAGCTTCGCGAGAAGACTTGTGAAATGTTGAAGTTTCTGAAGTTTCCATCATTTACGATGAACTGACCACTGAAATCTTCTAGACTAATCGTTTCAAGATTGACAGTAGTGGTAGACGTAAAAAAGTCATCAGGCCACCTTAATCGAGTACCTAGTCCAGCAAAGAAATTACGTATCTGTAATTTTCCAGATCCTACGGTTGTGTTATCGAAAGATGATGTCTGAGCACCTACTGTAAGGGCATTAGGTTTTTTACCTCCTAACCAAGGCTCAGTGAATGAGAAGTTAAACGATCGGAAAAACCTCCCGTTAGATTGTAATCTTACTGATAGCCTCTGACCATCTCCAGTCGGTAGAGGACTCCATGATCCTTTCTTATTGATATTCTGTAAGGAGAAGTTATTAAAGGTGACACCAAGGGTTCCTATGAGTCCTTGGAAGCCTCCATAACCTGCAGATAGCTCTAGCTGATCTGAAGGTCGCTCTTCAAGTATGTACTCTATATCAACTGTCCCTCTCTCATAGTTGACAGGTGTATTCATCTGTAAAGTCTCTGGGTTGAAGTAACCGAGACTTGTGATTTCTCTTTGTGATCTTACAATCTGTGATCTACTGAACTTTTCACCTGGTTTCGTACGAAGTATCCTTCTCACCACGTGATCGTGGGTACGAGTATTACCTTTTATAGTAACTCTGTCGATGGTAGCTTGAGGGCCTTCGTAGATCCTCATTTCTATGTCTATGCTGTCATTACGAACTGCTATTTGCTTGGGATCGATGTTGAAAAAGAGGTGGCCGTTATCCATGTATAGAGAGGAGACGTCTCGTCCATCGAGGCTAAACTCTAAGCGCTCATTGAGTTCTTCTGGATTAAATACTTGTCCCTTACTAATCCCTAGTACAGATGCAAGCTGATCGGTTGTATATATAGAGTTACCCTTCCAAGTTATATTACCATACTTGTATTGGGTGCCTTCACTTATATCTATGCCAAGAACAACATTACCATCTTCATTTCTATAAAAACTATCTGCTACGATCTGGGCATCGCTGTATCCTAATGTTGCATAATGACGTATGAGGTTCTTCTTGTCTTCTTCATAATCCTCTTTTAGGAATTTGGACTTCTTCAGAAGAGTACCTTTCTTCTTTGTGCCTTTGAGTAACTTTCTGAGTTTTTTGTCTTTGACGTTCTCATTTCCAGAGAATGCTATCTCATCGATCTTAACCCGTTCTTTTTGGTCCATCTTAAAGACGAGCACCACCGAATTAGTTTTGGTAGAATCCAACACCTCTTCGATCTCTACTACAGCATCCAGAAATCCCTTTTCCTGGTAATACTGTATGATCTTTTGCTTTGCGACCTCCTTACTATTCACTGTAGGGATGCCTCCTACTCTTAGAGTTTCTCCTAGTTCCTCTTTAAGCTTGTCTTGCTTAGTCTTATTGACGCCGTCAAATACGATCCTAGATAAGATCGGTTGCTCAAGAAGCTCGATAGTAAGATATACTGAGTCAGACTCGATCTTATCGAGCACGAGTGTGACATCAGCAAATATCCCAAGACTCCACAGTTTCTTGATACCATCAGTTAGTTCATTACTTGGTATACGTACAGATTCACCTTCTCGGAGACCAGTAATACTTTTGATCGCATTTTTATCGCGACTCTCGGTGCCTACGACTTTCACCTCCGCTATCTGGTATTCTTGCGGATTATTATAGTCTAGCTCTTGATATGGTCTATCCGTCTGAGCGCCAAGATTGAATATGGAAAATATGCCTACTAAGGCAACTAATAACCTCATCTTATGATTTGAGACAGATTCAGAACGTATATATGTGTTGAGTGATACCACTTAAATTAATCTTTTAACCCTCTTTTAAGATTTTACTACTTGTTCTCCGGTCATGCCAAATCTTCTTTCTCGACGCTGATACTCGAGAATACAGTTGTATAGCTCCTCTTTTCCAAAATCAGGCCACATCGTTTTGTTGAATACAAGCTCGGCATATGAAAGCTGCCAGAGAAGAAAGTTGCTGATCCTATTTTCTCCACTTGTGCGGATCATTAACTCAGGATCAGGTATATGTTGTGTAGTGAGATGATAGGTAAGATGTTCTTCAGTGATATCTTCAGGATCTATGACTTGATCTTTCACTTTTCCTGCTATTTTCTTTACCGCTTCCATGATTTCCCATCTGCTACTATAGTTGAGCGCAAGGACCAAGGTCATGTGATCATTGCCTGCTGTGCTTTGCATAGCGCTCTTAAGTGCATTATGTGTCTTGGTAGGTAGCGAGTCTAGATCTCCGATGGCTTCGAGGCGGATATTATTCTTATTTAAAGTCTCTAACTCTTTACTTACCGTTGTCACAAATAGATCCATCAGCGTATTGACCTCTTTTTTTGGCCTTTTCCAGTTTTCCTTTGAGAAGGCATACAGCGTAAGATATTTTATACCCAGTTCTGCCGATGCTTCAGTTACTTCGCGTACAGATTTTACGCCATTGCGATGTCCGAAGACCCTTGGCATGCCATGCCTTTTAGCCCACCGACCATTGCCATCCATGATGATAGCTATATGTCTTGGTAGAGCATCCTTATTAAGATGAGAAAGAGAGGTCTCCATATAGAGCATTTCCGAAAGGGGACGCAAAATTAATCAATAATAGTGGTAGGCGCATGCCTAATAAAGATGTAACTCACTTTTGAAGGCTCCAAGACAGTGTGTTAGATGACAAATTGTAGGTATTTTATCTATATTTGCACACCGATGATACGAATGGAGGGAGCAGAAATTGTTCCCTTTTTTTATAGCAAGAACGAAATGATCGAGGATAAAATAGCAAAAGTGCTAGGTGAGTTTTTTCAAGAGGCGGACTTGAAGGGATGTTTTTTGGTGGATGTGAAGAGTCTACCCAATAGCAAACTTGAAGTATATATAGATGCCGACGATCAGCTTACGATAGAAATGTGTCGCAGGACGAGTCGACATCTTGAGCATCAGATAGAGGAGAATGGATGGATGCCGGAGAAGTATAAGATAGATGTGTCATCACCGGGTTTAGATAATCCGTTGAAGCTGAAAAGACAGTATGTCAAAAATATAGGCCGAAAGGTTTCCGTCAAGCTTTCTGAAGAAGATAGAAAAGTCGAAGGAGAGCTGAAGGCAGTTGAAGATAGTAAGGTGTTAATCGGTGTGGGGAAGAAAGAGGAGTGGATAACTTGGAGTGAAATAAAAGAAACTAAAATACTTGTGAGTTTTTAATCAAGGGTTGTAATGAACTTAATCGAAACATTTTCGGAGTTTAAAGCGGGCAAAAATATCGATAGGCCCACGATGGTACGTGTACTTGAAGATGTCTTCAGAACACTCATCAAAAAGAAATACGGTACTGATGATAACTTTGATGTGATCGTCAATACTACTAATGGTGACCTCGAGATATGGCGTGTAAGAGAAATCGTGCCAGATGGTGAGGTGACTGATGACCGAGCGCAGATATCTGTGACAGAGGCGCTAGATATAGACGAGGATTATGAGGTAGGGGAAGAGTGCTACGAGCAGCTTCAACTTGATGAGTTTGGGAGAAGATCTGTTATGGCAGCGAGACAAACGCTCGTCAGTAGGATCATGGAACTTGAGAAAGATGAGATATTCAAGAGATACTCAGAGAGAGTAGGAGAGATCGTCCTCGGGGAGGTACACCAGATCTTAAAGCGTGAAATACTCATCCTCGATGATGTTACTGGTAACGAATTAGTACTACCACGAAACGAAACGATCCGCGGTGACTTCTTTAGAAAGGGTGATATGGTCCGCGGAGTCATCAAGCGCGTGGATATGAGAAATAATAATCCAGCTGTTATAGTCTCTCGAACGGATAACAACTTCTTAGCGAAACTCATGGAGCAAGAAGTTCCAGAGATAGAAGACGGTCTAATCACTATAAAGAATATCGTACGTATCCCTGGAGAACGTGCGAAGGTGGCAGTGGAGTCTTATGATGATAGGATAGACCCAGTAGGAGCTTGTGTAGGTATGAAGGGATCTCGGATCCATGGTATCGTCAGAGAACTCAGAAATGAAAATATCGATATCGTCAACTTCACAAATAATATCAACCTGTTCATACAAAGGTCGCTGACACCTGCTAAGATCACGAGTATCAACCTTGATCAAGAGCAGATGACGGCTTCTGTATTTTTGAAGCCAGATCAGGTATCGCTTGCTATCGGAAGAGGCGGGTCAAATATTAAGTTGGCGAGTAGATTAACGGGATTTGAGATAGATGTATATCGTGATACGGATGAGGAAATCGACGATGTCGATCTAGACGAATTCGCAGATGAGATAGAAGAATGGATCATAGATGAATTGAAAAACATCGGATGTGATTCTGCGAGAAGTGTGCTTAACCTAAGTGTAGAAGAGCTTAACAGGAGAACAGACCTGGAGGAAGAAACTATACAGGATGTCCTGAAGGTGTTAAGTGCAGAATTTGAAGAATAGAACTAGCTTAATCAATTAAAGACAGGAGCTACGAGCTCCTATAGAATACGAGACAGACTTATATGGCAAAACGATTGGTCAAAATCGCCAAGGAATTAAACGTCGGAACAGCTACTATCGTTGAGTACCTGGGTAATAATGGGTTTGTCGTAGAGAATAAACCAACGGCCAAGATCGATGACGAGATGTACGCACTCCTGCTCAAGGAGTATAGTAACTCAATGGAGGAAAAGGAGAAGGCCGATAAGTTGGTGATCGGAACTCGTCTGCCTCAAGAACCAGAGCCTGCACCAGCGCCGCCACCTGCCCCAACTCCGCCACCGCCAGCCCCAACTCCACCGCCAGCTCCGAAAGCGGAAGAAGTGAAAGAGGAGGTGAAAGAAGAAGAAGCGAAACCAGAACCAGCTGAAGAAAAAGAAGAGGTAATTAAAGCTGAAGCTCCTAAGCTTGGTTTTAAAGTGGTTGATAAAATAGATCTCGACGCTGAGAAAGCTAAGACTGATAAAGTCGAAAAGCCAGCACCTGCCAAGGATGCTAAAGCTGAGGAACCTAAAATAGAGGATGATAAGGCAAAGACCCCTGCACCAGACGCACCTAAGCCAGCAGCGGCTCCTGAAGAGATGGTGAGAGCTAAGACGCCACAGCTCCAAGGCCTTAAGATCATGGGTAAGATCGATGCATCTAAACTCAAAGAGAAGCCTAAAAAGGACAAAGAGTCAAAACCGTCAGCCGGCTCTAATGATTCGCGTCCGAAGCGTAAGAGAAAGCGTAAAAAGATAACTGCAGATAATTATAGAGGAGATAATCGTAATAAGCGAGGAGGTAAGAAATCTGATGAAGTAAAGCAGGTCTCAGCTAAAGAGATAGAAGATAAGATCAAAGCAACGATGGCTAGGATCTCTGGTGGTAAGTCTAACAAAAGACAGAAAATCAGAAGAGATAATCGTGAAGGTAAAAGAGAGAAGCAGGAGATAGCTGAAGCGTTAGCTGAAAATCAAAAGGTACAGCTCACAGAGTTTATCTCTGTATCAGAATTTGCCGGGCTTCTCGATGTAGCACCGACGGATATCATCATGGCTTGTATGAATATGGGTGTGATCGTATCTATCAACCAGCGACTTGATGCAGAAATCATCGAGCTCGTAGCTGCCGAGTATGAAAGAGAGATCGAATTTATCAGTGCTGAAGAAATCGACGAGGAAGAAGAAGAAATCGTAGATGCACCGGAAGATCTCGAAGAGCGTGCACCGATCGTAACTGTGATGGGTCACGTCGATCACGGTAAGACTTCTCTTCTGGATTATATCCGTAGCGCGAATGTAGCAGACGGCGAAGCCGGGGGTATCACTCAGCACATCGGTGCCTACGAAGTCAAGGTGAATGAAAAGAAGATCACCTTCTTAGATACACCAGGTCACGAAGCCTTTACAGCGATGCGGGCTCGTGGTGCGAAAGTGACGGATGTAGCGATAATCATAGTTGCTGCAGATGATCGAATTATGCCTCAGACGAAGGAAGCGATCTCACATGCGCAAGCAGCAGGTGTACCGATGGTATTTGCCATCAATAAAATAGATAAGGACGGAGCTAATCCGAACAAGATAAAAGAGGAACTGAGTGGGATGAAAATCCTCGTCGAAGAGTGGGGAGGTAACTTCCAGTCTCAGGATATATCGGCCAAGACAGGCCAAGGTATAGATGAGCTCCTCGAGAAAGTTCTCTTAGAGTCTGAAGTATTAGAACTAAAGGCCAATCCTAAAAGAAACTCTAACGGTACAGTGATAGAAGCGTCACTAGATAAAGGACGTGGATACTCTACTAAGATGCTTGTACAAAATGGTACACTCAGCATCGGAGATGTCATCGTTGCAGGAGAGTTCTCAGGTAAGGTGAAAGCCATGTTCAATGAATCTGGTGGTCGTATAAAGACTGCTGGGCCATCGTCACCTGTACTTCTCCTAGGACTTAATGGAGCACCTCAGGCAGGTGAGAAGTTTAAAGAAGTAGATAGTGATCAAGAGGCACGACAGATAGCCTCTAAGCGCCAGCAGATAGCACGAGAACAAACGAATAGAGCAAGTAAGCGTATCAGCCTTGATGAGATCGGTCGAAGACTTGCACTTGGTAACTTTAAAGAGCTTAACCTTATCATCAAAGGTGATGTGGATGGTTCTGTAGAGGCACTTTCTGATTCTCTTATCAAGCAGTCGATAGAGACTGTTCAGGTCAATGTCATTCATAAGGCAGTTGGAGCCATAGCAGAATCTGATATACTTCTGGCTTCTGCTTCTGATGCCATCATCATAGGTTTCCAAGTAAGACCATCGAGTACTGCTCGTAATCTAGCAGAGAAAGAAGGCGTTGAGATTAAGACATACTCTATCATCTACGAAGCTATCGATGAGATACGCATGGCGATCGAAGGGATGCTTGAGCCGACGAAAGAAGAAAAAATCACTGGCGAAGCTACAGTACGCGAAGTCTTCAAGATTAGTAAGGTCGGTACGATCGCAGGTTGCCAAGTCTCTAATGGTATGATCAGCAGATCAGATAAGATCCGAGTGATCAGAGACGGTATCGTTATCTATCCAACCAAAGAAGGAGTACAAGGAAGCATTGCTACCCTTAAGAGATTTAAGGATGATGTGAAGGAAGTGAAGAAGGGTCTAGAGTGCGGTATCCTCGTCAAAAACTTCAATGACATCAAGGTTGGTGACCTTCTCGAGTGCTACGAAATCATAGAAATCAGACAGACGCTTGACTAAGCTTTCACTTCAGGAAGTCCACGACATACTTGAAGAAAAAGTTGCTACCTATAATCATCCGCGATTTATAGAAGATGATCCGATATCCATACCTCATCGATATACGAAGCTGCAGGACATAGAGATAGCAGGGTTTTGGACTGCCATGTTATCATGGGGTCAGAGGAAGACGATCATCAACAAGGCTTCGGAGCTGATGGCCTATATGGATAACGCGCCCTACCAGTTTATCACACAACATGAAGAAGTGGACCTCCAAAGGTTTGAACCTTGGAAGCATCGCACCTTTCAGTATGACGATACACTATATTTCATATCCTTCTTTAAGGATTGGTACTCTAAGCATGACTCTCTTCAGGATGCATTTATGATTGGAGAGGGTGATGTGAAGACAAGGCTGGAGAGTTTTCACCACAGATTTTTCGGTTTACCTCATCTCCTTCGGCGTACGCGAAAACATGTGAGCACACCTACAAGAAAAAGCTCTTGCAAGAGGCTCAACATGTACCTAAGATGGATGGTTCGCAATGATTCTAGTGGGGTTGATTTTGGCCTTTGGGATAAGATATCTCCGGCATCATTGATGATTCCATTAGACATCCATGTTTTCAATGTTTCACGTCAGCTTGGACTTCTCCAGCGAAACAAGGCAGATTGGGCGGCAGTCGAAGAGCTGACTTCTAGTCTCCGACAGTTTGATAGCAAGGATCCAGTGAAGTATGATTTTGCACTTTTCAGCATGGGTGTGCTCGAAAAGTGAGCCTATTAAGTCACTTTTATTTTTGTCACATGAGACTGTCCTTTTGCGTCTCTTCGAGAGAAGAAAAACACTCGGTACTCACTGTCTTGAGTAGTCAGAGTAAATATCCAATAGCACTTTCCATTCTTCCAAGAGCTGTAATGCTTTCGAGTGATTTCCTGTATCGTACTTTTAGAAAGTTGATCGAGTTTGATTTGAGCCGCCCTTTTCGTTAGCATGCTACTTCCGCCTTGATCCATCCATTCGATGCGATCAGCTAGTTGTTTAGAAAGCTTGTTGTATTCTGCTTGACTTTCGCTTACTCCATGAGTCGTGAGTAGCAAGATAAGAGCACTTGAAATAATCATGATTTACATTGGTTAGGTAAAGAATTGTAGAGTTGTTATCCATCCTTTCTTTTCACTTTCGTAAATCTTGATCTATAGGTACTTCGTTTGTGAGCCCTAATAACGATATGTCGATCATGACTTATTGTGTTAAGGTCTTTTAGGGCTTGTCATTATTCTATCTTTGCGGCGTCATCAAGAGGTATTATACATGGATCACAAGAGATCAATGCTGATCATATTGGATGGATGGGGTATAGGTAGTCTCCCATCTGTAGACGCTATACAATCGGCACATACTCCATATTATGATCAACTAATCAAGGACTACCCAAATGCTACGCTTTCCACCTATGGTGAAGAAGTAGGACTGCCAGAAGGCCAGATGGGTAATAGTGAAGTAGGACACCTCAACCTTGGAGCAGGAAGAGTCGTTTATCAAGATCTTGCACGTATCAATAAGGCTATCAAGGAAGATACACTGGCCACTATGCCAGAGATCCTCAAGCTAATACAGTATGCCAAAGAAAATGATAAGCCAGTTCATCTGATGGGTTTGCTCTCCGATGGAGGTGTGCATGCGCATATTAGCCACGTGAAGGAGCTATGTAAGGTGTTGAAAAAAGCTGGAGTTCCTAGAGCTTATATCCATGCATTTACGGATGGCCGAGATACTGATCCTCAAGGAGGAAAGAAGTATGTCGCGGATCTTCAATCTGTACTTGATGAGACTGGATATAGTTTAGCTACTATGGTCGGTAGATATTATGCGATGGATCGAGACTCGAGGTGGGAGCGTATCAAGGTGGCATATGATCTTCTTGTGCATGGACGTGGTAAAGAAAGCACTAATGCTACAGCAGCTTTGCAAGCCTCCTATGATGCTGATATTACTGATGAATTTTTAGAACCAATTATCTGCGATAAAGATGGCGTGATCAAAGAGGGTGATGCAGTACTCTTCTTTAACTATCGTACGGATCGACCTAGACAGATAGTAAGGGCACTTACCCAGGAGAATTTTGAAGATCAAGATATGAGGAAACTTTCTCTTCATATGGTAACGATGACGCAGTATGATCAGAGTTTTGAGGGAGTTAGAGTGGTTTATCTAAAAGAAGACTTAGTCAGTACGATAGGTGAGGTGATCAGTAAGAATGGTCTCACTCAAGTGCGCATAGCGGAGACTGAGAAATACCCCCATGTGACATTCTTCTTTAACGGTGGTAGAGAAGAGCCGTTCGAAGGAGAGGAGAGGATAGTTATCCCTTCACCTAAGGTCGCTACATATGACCAGGCACCCGCGATGTCTGCTCATCAAGTGACGAGTGCTATCTGCGAGAGAATCATAAAAAATCCTCCTCACTTTATCTGTCTCAACTTTGCTAATGCAGATATGGTGGGTCATACTGGAGACCTCGAAGCTGCTAAAAAGGCTTGTGAGACTGTAGACGGAAGTCTTAGAGAAGTAGTGGAGTCGGGATTAGGCCAAAACTATGAGATGATGATCATAGCAGATCATGGTAACGCTGATATCATGGTCAATGAAGATGGATCACCACATACTGCACATACCACTAATCCTGTGCCTGTCATCTATGTATCTGAGCGAGCTAAGCAAGCGAATTTGGAAGGAGGAAAATTAGCTGATATATCACCGACCTTACTTTCGCTGATGGATGTCGAGCGACCCGAAGAAATGAGCGGCAATATTCTTGTCACATTTCCGGAAGGGTAGAACACATATAATATAAGACTAACGTATTTTTGCTTCGTCATTAAGAAAAAGAACACCTGTGAGTATCTATAACTTTTACGCCGGACCGGCGATCTTACCAAAAGAAGTATTTGCGGAAGCGTCAGAAGCTGTCAAAGATTTTGGCGGCATCGGACTAAGTATCCTCGAGATATCTCACCGCTCGAAGGAGTTTCAAGCTGTCATGGATGAAGCTCAGGCATTAGCGAAAGAGTTACTTTCTATACCTGATAGTCATGAAGTACTTTTCCTTCAAGGAGGAGCGAGCTCTCAGTTTATGATGACCTCTATGAATGTACTAGCCGATGATGACACAGCGGCATATGTCGATACAGGTAACTGGTCTGCTAAGGCCATCAAGGAGGCTAATATCTTCGGAAAGGCAGAAGTAGTGGCCAGTAGTAAAGAAGACGGATATAAGCATATACCTAAGTCATATGAAGTACCGGCGGGCGCAAAATACCTACACATAACCGCTAATAACACAGTAGCAGGCACACAGTATCCTAGCTTCCCTGATGTATCAGTGCCAATTGTGGCAGATATGTCTTCAGAGATATTTAGTCGATCTCTGGATATCGAGAAGTTTGGTGTCATCTACGCTGGAGCACAGAAGAATCTAGGTCCAGCAGGAACAACGCTGGTGATCGTCAACAAAGATTTTGTAGCTAATCCAGTACGACAAGTACCGACGATGCTCAACTATAATACTCATATCAATAAGCAGTCGATGTTTAATACACCTCCGGTATTTCCGGTGTATGTATCTATGCTAACTATGAGATGGGTGAAAGCCAAAGGAGGAGTAGATGCGATGGATGAAATCAATACTCGCAAGTCTAATATCCTTTATAATTACTTGGATAGTAGCTCCTTATTCTACTCACCTATAGCCAAAGAAGACAGATCAAAGATGAATGCTGTCTTCCTCATGAAGAACGAAGATCTTAATGAAAACTTCCTAGCAGCTGCAAGCGATGCAGGTTGCATCGGTGTAAAAGGTCATCGATCAGTCGGAGGATTCAGAGCATCGATATATAATGCGATGCCAGAAGCAGGCATACAAAAGTTAGTGGATGTGATGACCGAATTCGAACGGTCACATGGCTAAGATCGCTGAAGAGACATGGGAAGTCGATGGAAAGAGCCTTCCTGTCTTTATCTATCAAGAGCGACGTAGCAATAATCGTATATCTATCACTAAGCGAGGTGTCCACATCCGGATACCTTCCAGACTGAAAATATCAGAAGACACCTCATGGCGATCATGGGCACATAAGTGGTTATCTGCCCAGTTAAGCAAGCGGCCAGATATCGCCGAACGATACAATACTAACAAGTATGTAGATGGCTATGAAGTAAAGACGCCTGTTAAGAATTACGTCTTACGACTCATGGCATCCGAAAGATCTACCTCTAAAGCTAAGCTCGATGGTGAGATCATGAGGCTAGATATCAATCAAGATCTCTCTGATGCATATCGAGCAAAAACGATCAGGACTTTGATGTCGAGGTTGATAGCTAATGATCAGTTGAAGCGTGTCAGTCAACGTATCCATGATATCAATGATCACTACTTCAAGCTAACTATCAAGGATATCAAAATCAAGAATAACTCTACTAACTGGGGAAGTTGCTCGTCATCCGGTAATATCAACATATCGATTAAGACTCTTCTCGCTCCTTTGGACGTGCAGGATTATATCTATGTACACGAATTATCACATCGCCTTGAGATGAATCACTCTCCTGCATACTGGGCCATAGTAGCGCGCGTCATGCCTTCATATGAAGAACATGAGCGCTGGATCAAGAAAAACGGCCATTTATGTGAGCTATAACACGCTATATGCGATCATATGGTAGAATGTTAATGTATATGAGTATGTGTCTCAGAGTGTTTTAAATATTAAAATAATTTATAATATTTAGTTACTTTAGTGCCATAAATAAACCCCACGTCGTTGGCTATAGAGTTGATTGCGTCTTTTATACTGGCATTTTTTCTTTGCTATATCAGCATGCCAAGTATTATTAGGATCGCAAAGAGATCAGGAATTGTGGATGTTCCATCGGAGCGAAAAGCCCATAAGAACATCACCCCATCATTTGGTGGCATAGGTATATTCGTAAGCACAGTACTCGTGACTTTACTTCTTATTCCTGCAGGAGAATTACATCAGATCAGATATGTCTTAGCAGCACTCGCCATCATATTTTTGGTTGGTGCACGAGATGATTTAGATCCATTAACGCCTTCATCTAAGTTGATAGGTCAGCTTTTTGGCGTCGCCCTATTGATCTTTTTTGCTGGCATACGGCTTACAAGTCTTCATGGTCTTTTTGGCATATATGAGTTGCCTGAGATACCAAGTATCATACTGACTGCTACTGTTTTCATTTTTCTGATTAATTCATTTAATCTGATCGATGGTATAGATGCTCTATGTGGAAGCATAAGTGTTTTTATACTCGGAGCAGCGGGAGTCTGGTATTACCTAGCTGGTGATATCCCATTTGCGCTATTGGCTTTGACCTCTGCAGGAGGTACACTGGCCTTCTTAAGATATAATATATCGCCCTCTAAGATTTTTATGGGGGATACCGGCTCGCTAGTGTTAGGTACGATATGCACTGTTATGGTGATCAGATTTATGGAGACAGCTAATGTTGCTCCATATGTGAGTATAACTTCAGTATCGACGATCGCTATCGGATTATTAATTCTGCCGGCGTTCGATACGATTAGAGTATTCGCATTAAGGATATGGCAGGGACGATCACCTTTTGAGCCAGACAAGACACATCTGCATCACATGCTCTTACAGACGGGACTGACGCATATTCAGTCTTCGTTAGTGCTTTTGATTACTGCAGTCTGTTTCTTTTTAATGAGTCTACAGTTACAAGAGCTGGCACCTACATCATTTATGATACTTGCCGCTATCATTGCTATAGCCTTTACACTTTGTATCCATCTAGCTATCGCCCTACAAAGCTCCCAATCACTACGCACTGATCCATGAGTTCTCTCTTCTATGTCTTTATCGGAGGAGGCTTAGGTAGTATTTGTAGATATGGGATAGGGCAAGCATGGGATAGTTCACACACACATTATGGTACTCTGATAGCTAATATCATCAGCTGTCTGATCCTTGGATTGCTTATCGGTATGTCAGCCGAAAGCCTACTTAAAAGCCACCATCGACTATTACTGATGACGGGATTCTGTGGAGGATTCAGCACCTTTTCAACTTTTAGTGGCGAGATGGTTCAGTTGTATCAAGGAGGGAATATGACAGAGGCAAGTATCTATCTAGTTGCAAGTATAGTTGCAGGTATCGTTTCCATCCTTGTGGGGCTATATCTGGCTAAGTTGGTTTTCTGAAGGGGTATTTTTCAGCGGAACTTTTAGCTTCTTACTTAGGACTTAAACTCATTCATACTCTTCTTTGATAATGCCCTTTCCGAAGAGTGCAAAGAGTTGATCGTAAAGATTTGCGTCTAGTAGATAGGTCCGTTCGGGATACAAGAAAAAGCAAAAGATGAGTAGGTCTAACTTATTGATGTGGTCGAGACCTATGGTTTGTAAGATCACATTGAGGTCGATCTTATGCGCTTCTGCTATTCCTTCTACAGTGAGCTCTGAGACAGAAGGGTAGTCAAGTCTCGGGTGGTGCCAGACGAAGGTCATGATAGCTGCGAGAAGAGAAATATTTACGTAAGTGGCGGGCTGTATAAAACCGTTCACTGCAAGTTCTTTTGATAAGATGACCACACCATCTTCACGATTAAGCTCGGCTGAGTGGAGTGTCTGTACAAGTGGCGAACCAAATGGATGATTATACAGTACGATGTAGTCAAGCTCCGGATAGGTTTGCTCAGCAAGGCTTCTACCGACTCTCACAAATTCATGTGCTATGAGACCCTTGATGTCCTCTTCAAGCTGGTAATCTTTTTCTGCCTTCAGGGTAAACTCTTTCGTTCTAATAAAGACCGACATAGCTGATTCGAAAGAAGCCCGCTCCGTATCCGAAAGGTGATTATAGTAGGGTGAAAATCTTGTCATCCAAGCCTTCACTGGTGTGTCTAACTGTGGAGGTCGCTTCGTCCAGTACCACTGATCTATCTGATTATGAAAGACATAAAGAAGGGCAAGTGCTATCAAACAAGAAAGCACTACGAGCGTCATAGGACCCGAGAAGTCAAACTCACTATACGAGAAAGCAAAGATCAATGTGATGGCAAAAGGAAATGCTAGTATACGTGCTAATGACTGGGTCATGGGTAGGAAACGGGACATGTGCTGTGCGCAGTGTGTAGCGATAACATCTACGATTTAAAAAGAGGATCATGCAATAGTGAAACGCTGTTTAGACCCTTATACTATATCATTAAAAAACTCAAATGACTTGCGCACATTTTTTTCCCAATAAGACCATTCATGACCGCCTTCTAATTCTTCAAAGTGATGTTTGATATTGCGCTGTACAAGCTCGTGATGTAAGTTTCGATTGCCAGTGATTAACTGATCGGAAGTACCACAGTCAAAACGAATAGGTGGAAATTCAGTCTTTGTAGCAATCAACTCTTCTATGGAAACGATACCATTTAAATCTTGCCAGAGAGACCAATCCTCTTCCACAAATTGAGACATTTCATTGATGTGTGTGATGGCAGAATGTGCGCTGATCGCTACATATCTATCATGTCTGAGCCCAATCCAAAAAGCACCCCATCCACCCATCGATAATCCACCGATAAAGAATCGACTTGCATTACTTACTTGATCAATCTCTTGCTCAATGAGTTCTGGCAGCTCTTTACCGATCCATGCCTCATAATTTTCTACTCCGTGATTGACGTAGCCACTTCCATCACCCCATAAGCCATCTGAAGGAGTTACTAGGATAAAGGATTTTAACCTTTCCCGACTAATCATATCCTGTAAAGTCTGGTATGCTCCGGCACCCATGTTCCATGAAAAATGACTTCCATAGACTCCATGTAACAATACGATCACAGGTACATCAGATAGAGACTTCGCTTCTTCTGGAATAAAGACAGAGCAGTCCACTCGTTTTTGAAGTGCTGGACTCTTACAGGTGAGCTGTCTGATCCCTCCTAATTCAAATAAGGGATTAGATATTCTGGTCGTTCGAAATATGCTCATTTGCGAGATGTAAAAAACAAAGTATCGATGTATGGAGTGACTTAGTGAACAGAGGTTTAAATTTACTGACTTCTAAAACAATGGCCATAGGCTAAGTCTGAACACTGAAGGCATGAGAAAATTATTAATTATTACTGGAGATGGAGGCGAAAGCTACGAGACTCTTTATGCTATGCATCGATTTCAAGAAGCTAATTGGGATACAACTGTAGCTGCACCATCTAAAAAAGTACTCAATCTAGTCATTCATGACTTTGAACCTGGCTGGGATACATACATCGAACGAAAAGGATATAATGTTGAGTCTGATATTGCTATAGCTGATGTGCTTCCGCAAGATTATGACGCCATCTTATTAATAGGGGGAAGAGCTCCAGAATTTTTAAGAAATGACCAGAAGACTATCAACATAGTCAGACACTTTTCTGATACTGGGAAATTCATTTTTGCCATATGCCACGGCATACAGATATTAGTGACTGCTGGCTTGGTGAGAGACAAAAACATCACCTGCTATGAGCATGTCAAGTTTGAAGTAGAAAGCTGTGGTGGAACTTTCATCGGTAATGATGAAGCCGTAAGAGATGGTAAGATTGTGACTGGTCAGACCTGGCAGTCGCATCCAGATTTTTACCGTCTTGTATTTCAATGTTTGTCTGAGTAAGATGAAAGAGTTTTTTCTGCGAAGGAGAATAAGTTGTTGGGCATTTTAAGCGAGTGAACAGCGGAGAGGCCGAGTAGACAGCAGCTTAATAAAATAGTCTCATCTTATACGGGAGGATTGTATAGTATGTCCCATATAACAAATCAGATGTCATATTTCTGAGTAAACTTTATGCTGAGACTTGCATCATCCCAAAAAGAAGATAAATTTGCAGTCCTTTAGCGAAAGCGAGAGGGCCCTAGAGACGTTTGGGGCAGCACGGTACCTTAGCTCAGTTGGTAGAGCAATGGACTGAAAATCCATGTGTCCCTGGTTCGATTCCTGGAGGTACCACAAAGCCCAAGCAGCAATGCTTGGGCTTTTTTATTTTTCGCCAATTTGAAAATCCATGCAGAAAGCCTACGCTTTCTACTAGTTCGATTCCTGGA
>CAZXIE010000072.1:7318-18332 GCA_964640065.1 uncultured Saprospiraceae bacterium | reverse complement strand
TATAGAAGTATTAGAAAGTGATCCTAATAACAAAGTAGATTTTGGTGGAGCGCTTTTTTCAGATCGTACTAATCAATTGATTGGAACATCTTATACTTTTGAAAAATCTTTGATTTATTGGAAAGATGAAGATTTTGAAGCTGATTATAATTGGCTCAAAAAAGAATTTAAAGACGCTGAGGTGCATTTTATGTCTGGCACTGATGATGAAAGGAAGTGGATCATAGGAGTAAATAGTGATGTCGACCCAGGTGCAACTTATTTCTTTGATCGTGATACCAAGTCGGTCGACTTTTTATATCGTCCACGACCTAATCTTCCGACCAAGTATCTTAATCACATGGAGCCTATATCTTACAAGAGTATAGATGAGCTATCGATACATGGATATCTCACCAAACCAAGTGTAGAAGATCAAGGTGCAGCTATCATCATGCCTCATGGCGGTCCTTGGGTAAGAGACAACTGGGGATATCACTCGTATGCACAGTTTCTTTCTAATCGTGGATACCTTGTCTTACAAGTAAATTATAGAGGATCTACAGGCTATGGCAAGTCCTTCCTCAACGGTGGAGATCTCGAATGGGGCCGTCGCATGCAAGATGACCTCACTTATGGCGTCAAGTTTCTCGTAGATGAAGTAGGATGTGATCCAAAGCGTATAGGCATACTCGGAGGTAGTTATGGTGGCTATGCTACTCTTGCTGGTCTAACATTTACTCCTGACGTCTATGCTTGTGGAGTATCGATAGTTGGGCCTTCTAATCTCTTTACACTTTTAGAAAGCATACCTGCATATTGGGAGTCCGCTAGGGCCATGTTTCATAAGCGCATGGGAGATCCACAAACTGAAGAAGGAAAAGCACTGATGAAAGAGCGTTCACCTTTCTTTCATGCCGATAAAATAAAAGCCCCCCTACTCGTAGGACAAGGAGATAATGATCCACGTGTTAAGACTGCAGAGTCTGATCAGATAGTGGAAGCGATGCAATCACATGATCTCCCAGTGGAATATTTGAATTTCCCAGATGAAGGTCATGGCTTTGCCAATCCACAGAACAGCATGGCTTTTCTAGCAGTCGTCGAGAAATTTTTAGCAAAACATCTTGGAGGCAGATATCAAGAGGAGATACCTGAGCATCATCAGACGATCATAGATCGGGTGACTGTTGTGTAGATAAGAGTCTAATCCAACTATATCGCATAGAACATTTGTTCTAATCAAATCTGATTCTTAAATACCCATAATCTCTGTAAGGTGTAGTTCCATCCCAGCGATACGATGAGATCTGTTATAATCCTAGATATCTTATAATCTAATCCAAATAGCTCAGTAAATAAGGAGGTCCCAACGCTCTTGAAAAAGATACTACCGAACAAGACTATTAGGTACTTTCCGATCTGATTACTCATCCTATCGTCTTTCCCCTTAAATGTCCAATATCGATTGATCAAGTAATTAACTACAGCTCCTACAAGTCCTCCAGCGACTATACCCGCCACATAGTGCCATCCGAATACTTCTACACACAGTAGCATCACGGCATAGTCTACTGCACCACCTACAAAGGCAGAGGCCTGAGCCTTGCTAAAGGCTTTGACTTCATTGATAAACGTCACAGTCTATAAGATCGTAATTCCCAGGAGAAACCTATGCTTCCATTCTTTCTCTGATGTCCCTTAGGTCACCTAATCTGAAAATCTTGAGTGAGTCAAAGAAGTTGATCACCATCAATAATACAGATCCGACCAGTGCAAACTTCCAAAGGACAGTAGGAAAGCATATCTCAGCTAACATAAAGACAGAGATGATAATCCTTAATTCAGTTGGACCGACCATATGCGTATCGATGACATACTTATCTGCGATCTTATATCTCAGTAGAGCTAGGATCATAGAGCCACCGTAGGCCACTACAAACAAAAAGGCGACGATCTTCCAATCCGTGAAATAGATATAGAACCCGATACCTATGATACACGCTGATATCCAATCAGCATTAATGTCAAGTGCCCATCCGTACCACTTCCGGGGTATCCCACGGTAGTACGCTAGTCTCCCATCAAGACTATCACCAAACCACTGGATCCCAAATCCTACTACTGATAGCAGTAACCAGTAAGGATGCTTCGTAGCCTCAGATAGCCCTATGGCGATGATCACACTACCTAAGATCCCTGTGGTAGTAAGCATATCCGGATTGACCCAAGAGGGCATAATCCTACAGAAAAATTTGATTAATCTAGCTTCGCAGACTTTGAGCAGATTTGCTCGTTTTCTGGAGTCGGCTTGTTTTGCTTTGATGTTAGACATAGGTATTAGTTTTTAGCTTATTGTCGCTTAAAACGTCCGGTGCGAAGAGGTTGTCTCTTATAGATTTGTTAAAACCGATTCAAAAACTTTAAGACTCTTTATCCAATATCTATTATTCAGAGAATATTTTCCATTTGTTACATTAAAATAGTTTGTCATGGTTTTTGGTCAAAAACACACGCCAAACAGAGATCTCGTTTTTCCTAGAACCGAGGGTTAAAAACCCTCGGCTACTAATATTTGATCTCTACGAGGGCATTTTGTAATGTTTTAATTTGAGAACCAATGCATATTGAATCAAGCTGAAACCTGAAAAGTCGTGGTACAACTCGCCAAAAAAATAGAATTTCGACAGCTTAAATAAGTTCAGTAACCTTTAGTCGCTATAGTCCCCTGCACTATGCATTTTCATGAACGTTTTATTCCTGATCAAATGACTCTATCTCCAAATTGGAAATAGAAATTGGGTTTTGACTCCCGGCATTCCAGAATTGAATCTCAACATTGTCAAATGGATCCTCTGGTATCATAACATCGATATACATCCGCTTCGCTTGATTTTGATCCAAAGTTCGCTGGATGCGGATCATCCTTCTTTTGACTACTTCGTCATCGTTTTTCAATTGTACGATGAATTGGGTCATCATCCATGTATTCCATTCTTTACTTGAGGTTTCAAAAGTAGCCGTAGCCCTGATCCATTTCTTATCTGAGACCTTTTGAATATTAACAGTCTCGCCAAACTGTTGTTCTTTACTTAGTTTGGTTTTATAAGAGGGATCTGAATACACAAGGGTTACATCACTCCTCTCTCCGTCAATTAGCTCATCTGTATCTAGGAGTTTGTAGTACTCATCTTTCTTCTCGTACTTCCCAAGTGTTTTCCAGAAGTAGGCTTTCGTCATTTGACCGGCTGCGAGTAAGCCACCTCGATGCGCTTGATGTGTAAACCAAAGACTGAAGTAGGATGTGAAAACTATAAATGCAACTAAAAGAGTCTTAATGATTCTATTGTAATTAATAGATCTACTCAATAAAGCGGCAATAGGAAATGACAAGACAGGATAAACTTGTACCATAGTTCTCTGACCTAAGGAACCTCCATACCACCAGACATCCCAAGAGAAGGCAATGTATATGAAGATGAGCGTATATAGGCCAATAGGAAATACCAAATCTTTGTGCTTTTTATAAAGAGCAACAAAAGCAAACGGCAGTAAAAACATAACTGGTGTGTAGACTAACCATCCACTCTTATAACTCAAAAACCCGTCATGAATATGTGGATTGAGCCAACTGAAGCCATACTCTTCATAGGAATAGACAATCCAATCTCCAGATACATACTTCCAATAAATAAGTTGGAGTGAACCTACATATAGGCAGACTGCTATAGCAAATAAGACTTTGATTAAATGAGACCTAAAGAGAGAAATTCTCTCTCTGATAGAATTAGAATTAAAAAGATGAACTCCCCACAACAATGGAATCAGTGCTGTCAAGATCTCAGTAGGGCGAGTAAGCGCAGCAAGTCCAACCATCACTCCAATGCCCAATGCATATATCCATCGAGGTGACTTCAAAAATCTTATAGAGAAATAAATGAGAGCCGCATAGATCGTAAATAAGTAATTGTGTGTTTGTGCTCCATCGATAGCAGCATAATTAAGATAGTTGGTGCCGATTACTATTATTAAAATGGTCAATCCAACGCTCAGGTCATCAAAGTAAAAGGACAGAATCTTAGATAAGATTAGGAGACCTAAAAAAGCAATTAGCAAGCTTCCTACTGATATCAGGACTTGATAAGGCCGACTAAAACCATCTGCATTATACCGATTAGAGTGCTTTGCATACTGATGTGCGATGAAGAAAAAAGGAGCATACTGAACTGCCTGACCTAGTGAGTACTTCATCACACGATTACCACTCTCCTTATGTTCAAAACATTGCTGTACATCTGGGGTGAAATTATACTCTGCCCTTATCTCTTCAATAAAGTGGCACTTCTTGATATCATCATAAATGAAAAGAGCCGGTAGATACATATAGTAACCAGAAACATCCCAAGACAAAGTCGCTTCAGTACCTCCTTTCTCCCACTTAGGATAGTACAAGTGGGTAGCTAATAGAACGACAAAGGCGGCGAGTAAGGAAAGTCTAGTATACATCAATGATTATAAAACAGGATATCAATCATCATACCCCTATCAAGCCTTAACCGTCCTAGAAGGACGGCGGATCTAAAATATCTAAAAATAGTAAGACCTCCTGGGAAATCTCTAATCAAGGACACTAGATCAAATAAGGCTTGAGCACCTTCCAGACATTCTCTCTGACAAGTTTCTGACCTTCAGCGGTTGGGTGCTTTCCATCCTCAAGATTCAAAGAAGGTACGCCTGCTACTCCGTCCAGCAAAAAAGGTATCAGGCCAGCTTCATGCTCTTCTGCCAACTCTTGAAATATACCCCTAAAGCGAGTCGTGTACTCGTTTCCCATATTAGGTGGTGCCTCCATACCAGCTATGATGACTTTACCATCTGGATTCTTGGATTTATAGACTTCAACGATATTCTTGAGGTTCTTAACTGTCTCGTCTAAGTTGAGTCCTCGAAGCATGTCATTAGCTCCTAGCTCTAGGACGAAGATGTCTATAGGTTGATTAAGCACCCACGATATGCGCCCTTTTCCTCCAGCCGTCGTTTCGCCACTTAGTCCCGCGTTGATCACTTCATAGTCCAATCCGAGACTATCGATGCGATTCTGTATCAATGTTGGAAATGACTCATCTTCATCGAGACCAAATCCAGCTGTGAGGCTATCGCCAAAAAAGAGTACGGTTTTCTTTTTCTCCTTGGACATCTCTTCAGATGCTGGAGCAGAAGAAATGACTTTCTGATCTGTAACTTTCGTGGTGGTTTCGGTCGTCTTAGATTCGCCACAAGACATGGTTGTAGCAACGATGAAAACAACAAGGACTTTTAGGAGTTTAGTATTCATATTTTTACAAACGATCTGCGATAGCACAAGTTGTCATCAATTATCCGATTCGACTTGCATATTAGACGATTCAACAAAAATAATCTACTCTTTCGTATCATAAACACAAAGAACTTTGTCTTACACCAAAACATCGGTAAGTATAGAGTGTTAGATTTGCGAAAGCGTCATCATAAAATAGCGCCCGCGTACAAAAGCATATGTCAGAAATATTAAGTGTGTCAGATGTCTCAAAGACATTTAAAAGTGGAGGAAGGGATCTCAGTGTTCTGAGCGATATCAACTTTAGCATCCAAGAGGGCGAGGTGGTCGCAGTCGTCGGTCCATCGGGCAGTGGTAAGACTACACTACTCGGATTGTGTGCCGGACTTGATAATCCTACAAGCGGTGAGATCCAGATCTATGATCAGCGGATCAGTCATCTCGATGAGAACCAAAAAGCTGCGGTGCGCAATGAGTTCGTAGGGTTTATATTTCAGAATTTCCAACTTATACCTACTCTCTCTGCATATGAAAATGTGATGGTTCCTCTTGAACTACAGGGTAAGTCTAGAGAGGCCAAGATAAAGGCTAAAGACCTCTTGGAGCGTGTTGGCCTTGGCGATCGGATGACGCACTACCCGAGTCAGTTATCTGGTGGTGAACAGCAGAGGGTTTCTCTTGCTCGCGCTTTCGCAAATACTCCAAAACTCTTATTCGCAGATGAGCCAACAGGAAACCTGGATGGTGAAACTGGGCAGTCGGTGGAAAGTCTTCTTTTTGACCTGAATAGAGAGCAGAATACCACCTTGGTCATCGTGACCCACGATATGGAACTTGCCAGTAAGGCAGGTCGCATCATCAGACTGAAGTCTGGCAAAATTGTCAAGGACGAAATCTTGGTGAGTTAGGATGGCGTCATTTGATTTTATAGCAAAAACAGCATACAGGGATAGTCGAAAAGATATCGGCAAGTTGCTGATGTTCATGGGTTCTATCGTTTTAGGGATAGCTGCATTGGTGGCCATCAACTCCTTTAACTATAACCTTGTCGATGATATCGACGATCAAGCAGCATCCCTTCTTGGAGCAGACATCGTCATCTCCGAGAATCAACCGATACCAGCACATCTACTCAATATAGCAGACTCATTGCCAGGAGAAAAAGCTTCTCAAAAGCAACTTCTTTCGATGGCGTATCTCCCATCTCTGGATGAGACTCAATTTGTGGCGATCAAGGCCATAGAAGGAGGATTTCCATTCTATGGCATACTCAAAGCAGAACCACAATCATCGAGTGAAGCTTTTCGACATGAAAAAGGTGCTCTTGTTGATGATGGCATGATGCTACAGTACGAACTGTCTGTAGGTGACTCTATCAAACTTGGTCAAGCTACCTTCCCCATCATCGGGAGACTAAAAAGTGCCTTTGGAAGTACTGCTATAGGTGGTGCATTTGCGCCAACAGTCTATATATCTCAAGCATATCTCGCGGAAACAGATCTCATACAACCCGGAAGTCTGATCGACTACGAATACTACTACAAGGTAGATGAAACAGTAGATCCTGACGAGTGGCAAGACGCTCATAGAAAACAATTTCGCGATGAAAGTATCCGGATAGAAACGATAGAAGAACGTAAGGAAAATCTCAGTGAAGCCTTCAATGGTTTGAACAACTTCCTCAATCTCGTAGCACTCGTCTCACTTCTCCTAGGATGTATCGGAGTGGCCAGTAGTGTCATGATTTACATCAAAAACAAGATCCCATCGATAGCGGTATTTCGCTGTCTAGGGATGAAGGGAAATGAAGCTTTCATCATCTACTTCCTTCAAATATTTGTCTTAGGTGCAATCGGCGTCGTAGTCGGAGCAGTATTAGGAAGTCTCATACAGATCTATCTTCCAATACTCTTTAGGGACTTCTTACCGTACGAGGTGGAGATGGGTCTTTCACCACGAGCTATGATCGAAGGGTCGATAGTCGGTCTTGTCATCACGACATTGTTTGCACTAGGTCCATTATTAAGTGTACGTGATGTAAGTCCTCTGCAGACACTGAGAGTATCAGATGACTCCGCAAAACGACGCTGGGCTCCGCTCAACATCTTAGTTGGTATAGCAATCATCCTCAGTATCTTTTTCTTTCTCTGGAAGCTTACGGCATCCTGGAAAGATGGGGCTGTCATGACAGCAGGTCTCGGATTTGCATTTCTAGTCTTAATTGGAGTCTCTAAATTTATCACTTGGTCAGTAAGGAAGTTCTTCCCGCGGTCATGGAGCTATGTATTCAGACAAGGACTTTCTAATCTATATCGACCTAACAATCAAACACAGACGCTTATCCTTTCGATAGGATTAGGGACAGCTGTATTGACCATGTTATTCATCATCCAAGGCCTTCTTCTACAGAATGTATCCTCGATGGAAGCAGGCAATCAACCGAATACCATCTTGTATGGTATCGAAAAAGAACAAAAGAATGATCTGGCTGACCTAACTAAAAAGTTTGACCTACCGATCATACAACAAGTACCGATCGTCACCATGCGACTCGCAGGTTGGCAAGGTAGAACCAAACAAGATTGGATGGCAGACACATCCAGAACTGCAAGTCGCTGGTCCATCAATCGTGAAGCACGTGTATCGTTCAGAGATACGCTCAATGCCGATGAAAAAATCATAGAAGGTGAATGGATAGGTGAAGTTGAACCAGGCGACAGCATATTTGTCTCTGTGGCAGATAGGTGGGCAGAAGCGATGGATGTAACCATAGGCGACGAACTTGTCTGGAATGTACAAGGAGCAGTCATCAAAACTTATGTAGGTAGTCTTCGCAGTATCGAGTTTCGATCGATGAATACTCGGTTTTTCGTTCTCTTTCCCGCAGGAGTACTTGAGCAAGCTCCACAGTTTCAAGTGTTAGTCACTAAGAGTCCTGATGTCGAGACTACTGCTAAGTATCGCAGAGAAGTTGTTAAGGCATTTCCTAATGTCTCCGTCATAGATCTCGGTACTATATTGAATGCCCTTAACGACGTCATCACCAAAGTGAGTTATGTCATTAAGTTCATGGCGGGCTTTAGCATACTTACTGGTTTGATCGTCTTGATAGCGTCACTCTTGCTAAGCAAATTTCAACGAATCAAAGAGAGTGTATTACTTCGTACCATAGGGGCTAATCGCAGACAGATCTTTATGATCAATGCAACGGAGTATGCTGTACTCGGTGCTTTATCAGCACTTACTGGTATCGGCCTTTCACTTATAGCGAGTTACTTCTTTGCTACACGAACTCTCGAACTAGACTTTGATATCCAATGGATGCCTATCCTTTGGGTTTTCATATTCGTTGTTGGACTTACAGTGACTATAGGGTTATTGAATAGCAGAGATGTTATTAATAAATCTCCTTTGGAGGTGTTGAGGAAGGAGGTTTGAATTGACGCCTCTGTCCAAAAGCTGTTTACAAGAGACTAGAAGGTCTACTTGGAAAAACTCGGCAGAGCTTAAAGCAAATTACAGAAGTGCATCAATCATGAATTCAAAAAGAGTTGTGTTTAATATAAAGGGCAACGAGTACCGGCTCATTGTGGATATCGAATATCGACTCAAAATAGTTTTCATTGCGTGGATTGGAACGCACTCTCAATACGACAAGATTAATGTCAAAACAGTAAGCTATGATTAAACCCATCAAGACTAAAAAGCAGTACAAGGAATATTTGAGAGCCACTTTTATCCTAGCTGAAAATTGTCAAGCTAATAATTATGCCACCCTTATAGGCACAGAAACGGGAGGAACCAAAATGGGCATAACGGGAGGTCAGATATTCTTCCTCACACTTCCCAATTCTAAAATAGAAGTTGATATTCCCTTGATTGGATATTATCCAGAGACAGATTTTCCTGACGAGGGTATCATGCCTGACGTGGTTGTTCCTGTCAAATTAGAAGACTATATAAAAGGTATCGATAATCAGCTAGAATATACTCTTGGTCGAATATCAAATAGACAAAATCATTAGGACCGCTCTGCTAATAGATTGAAGAGGAATCAAGTAGCTAAGACGCCCTTTTTCATCAATAGGATCAGAAGTTATTTGTAGTGGGACTTACAGTTACCATAGGACTGCTTAATAGTCGTGATGTCATCAAAAAGTCTACTTGAAGTACTGAGGAAGGAGATGTAAGGTGTATACTCAAATTGTTGCTTCTTTATTTAAAATAAAAATGGACTAGCAGATTGGCCAGTCCATTGGTTTTATTATAATTGAAATAGCTTGGCTATCCAATCAATGTCTTTACGTAAGCTAAGTCTGACTTAGGATTTCATCTAGCACGATAAACAAAGCCGACTGAGATCTCAAGCAATCTTCCAGTCATCTCACCCACAACCTCTCTTGTTGTAAAGTCTATTATCTCCCACGGAGCAATGTTATTGATACTGTAGGAAGCTCCAAATCTTAAAGTCGTTTTCCATAAATCAAACTCTATTGCTCCAATAGCGTCAATTTTAATGCGCTCTAAGTTCTGATCGTTAACTCGATATCCTAACGATGGTCCTGCTATAAATTTGGTATTATCGCTTATATTGAGAATACCTAAAACTGGCGCTTGTAAGTAACTAGCGTGAGCTTGATTAGAATTATTCTTGAGCCCATAGATAGCGAATTCAAGTCCTGTCTCTAGATCGAATACTTCACCAGAAACTGTATTCAAAAAGAATCCAACTTTATATCCTTGTCCCCAATCTGTGGATTCATCCATACCAAACTCTGAGTTGGTAACTTGTAACTTGTTATAGACTACTCCTCCTCTAGCACTGAATCCAATGTCCTGTGAAGACAGAGAAAAAGATATTAAAAATAAAAACAGACTTGTGATTAGATTTTTCATAGGTTTTTGCATTTTTATATAATCTTATCAACATGTAAGCCAACTCCCTTATTCATGGCACATCTTGCAAAGTGCCTTACATAATTTCTAATTTTACAGTCATTTTATCTCTGAATTTATCGAATTATTTGATTCTATACATGAATCATCATTATTCTAGCTCTATACAATGTCCTTCTTTATTTACGCTGCTGATATCAAACTATGAGGGAGGTCTCATTAAGATACCAATAGATGAATCGGTCCTTTTCTTGAGCTTTGAAAACGAGAAAATGATAATTACTAACTCTCCCCCTTCTTCAACTTCACCAGATATGCTAATAGATCTCTGATCTCTTTCTTGGTCATGATCTTCGACATATCGGGCATAGCGGATAAAGCGTCTATGCGTTCTGCTATAGTATCCGTATCAACATCAATCAAGTCACCATCTGTAGTTTTGATCTTGAGTACATCTACTCCTTCTTCTACTAGTACGCCATCGATCTCCGAGTCATCTTTAAGTATAAGAGATACAACTCCATAGCCAGGTGCTATGCGAGCACTTGGCTTGACAAGAGACTCAAGCAGTTGTTCTGGAGAAAGCTCATCCGCTATAAGTGTTAACTCCGGACCCGCTATGCCTCCATAGTCGAACATCACATGACATCTGATACATTGTGCGCCAGTGTGCTGCCATAATATCTGACTTCCATTATCAGCGTCTCCTCCAGAAAGACAATCCCTATAAGCATCTACTATATCACCATCTGAGAGAGCTTGCACTTCGGATAAGGCTTTGATCAGGTGGGTATCATTTACGGAAGTGATAGACTCTGATAC
>CAZXIE010000072.1:0-7218 GCA_964640065.1 uncultured Saprospiraceae bacterium | reverse complement strand
GTCAGTGGCCTGATCTAATTGGTTGGTGGCGATGATACCCGTCACTGATCGCCTAACCTTGCTACTGCTATCATCCAGCATGGCGAGAGATTGATGTAATATGTCTTTATAATCTGTTGCTGATCGCTTGACTGGACCACGATATCTTCCTGTCACTCGATCCAGTACAGAAGGATCAGTCCATACTCTGATTGTCTCTAATGCTTCGATCCTCAGGTCTCTTGGATTAGAATCATCCATGGCATAATCGAGGACGTATTGCATAGCTTGTGGAGTACCGACTCTAAGGTTAGCATTGATCGCTCTCCGGATGATGACTTCGTCATCTTTGAAAGGTGTGGTAGTAAGAATCTTTCCAAGTTCTACAAGTGCAGCTTGTATGGACCAGTCATCATTGATCCCTCTTGCCGCTTCTCTAACGATGAGTTGATCTTCATCGGATAGAAATGCTGCTATGCCTCTGTGTTCTGCTCTCCTGAGTGCCACAGTAGTTGCTAATCTAAGAGCACGTGATGGATGAGTAGAAAGATTCTTCAAGTCTTTTGGATCTGCGACTCTAGCCAAAGCAAGGCTTCCAGCATGTCGGAGATATGCGTCGTTATCGTCGTTGGAGACCAACATATCTACTAAAGCGCTCGTAGCTTCTCTATGCTCCATCCTGCCAAGCGCTTCAGCAGCGAAGAACTTCACTCTGTCATTAGCATCTTGAAGAAGAGGAGCGATGGCAGGGGCCGCTTTCTTGTATCTGATGTCTCCTAACCACTTAGCTGCTTGAGCTCTGATCTCAGCATCCTCATCTGAGAGATATGGGATGATCTCCGCAGCATATGACCGGTCTTGCTGACGTGCCATCTGAGAAAGTCCTATGATGCCGTGTACTCTTGTTATCTGGTCTTTGGTAGGAAGAGCAGCATCCTTGAATGCCTTGAATCCAGCCTTTCCCATTTTTGCCAATGCGAACTGAGCCTTCTGTCGTATCCGCATATCATCGTGAGAAAGGAGTGATGTTAGCTCAGTTACTTTTTTCTCATTAAAATCAGAAGCAATGAGGGTGGCTGTCTGATTTCGAGACTCCCAGCTCTGCCCTTCTTCATCATCTATCTTCCAGATGCGACCATAGTCTTTAGTATCCCAACCTAATATCCAGTCACCAGCATACATCGCTCCGTCAGGACCCCAGTCGATACCTGTAGGCAGAATTCCACTGATGATCTCTTCTCCTTGCTCAAAAGCGAAAGAGGCACCTTCTTCTTTGAGAGTAAATGCATGAATCCCAGACTTGGTAGGAGTACCCACAAAAGATACAATGAAGAAGTGATCCTTCCATCTTGGGCTAAGTGCTGTCCCAGGATTATAGAGCATACCAGTAGGACCATTGACATAGTTACTGATACATGGTGTGATGTAGGCGGCCTGACCTTCCCAGCGAGGGATATGTAGGCGTTCATCCATCCATACCTTATATGTGTTATTACGAGGGTCGTTGTATTTGCCAAACTGCCAGTTGATGCGCCATCCTGTATCTGACCCTTCCGTTATATAGACCAGCCTTTCTCTTTCTCCGGCGTGATCCCCATCATTGTCTTCGCTGATAAGATTAGCGTATTTGTCAAAGACAAACTCATGTGTATTACGCAGTCCCATGGCGAATACCTCAAAGCCACTTCCATCCAACTCCGACCTCACGATCACTCCTCGATTAGGGTACTTCCACTTTTTACCATCTGGGCCAGTGCCGTTAAACCCTACATCCCCGATACCCCAGTACAACCTGCCATCAGGTCCCAACTCCGCACCTGACATACCGTGTCCGCCAAATCCGATATGGACGTTATAACCGTGGCTGATAGATTTTTGCTTTTCCGCATATCCATCACCATCGGTATCCTCAAGCATCCACATATCCGGTCCGACTCCAGCATAGACATGATCTTCGATAATCTCCAGTCCTCCCATGCAGTCGCTGACAATATCATCATAGCCTTCTGAGTAGAGTTGGCTAGTGTTAGCATATCCATCACCATCGGTGTCCTCTAGTCTAAAGATCTGCTCCTTCTGTATAACAATGTCATGCCAATCGCTTGAGCCATCTTGATTGAGATCCACAAGCCAGTCATTAGTCTCACTACTATCTGGTGACAGCTCTCGGAGTAAAAACTCTCTTCGATCTTCTACGGTTTGCATAGCTATAGATCCAATCTCCCAATCGCGATGTCCACGGATATCGAACTCACTATGACCGTTGCGATTAGTCTGAGTGATGTACACCCTACCCTGATCATCCATATCCAGAGCAATCGGATCTGCCGCTAAGGAATCACCAGCCCAGAGATCGATGGTGATACCCTCCTTCTTATTGATGGTGGTCTTGGATAAGGTTTCTTCAGCAAGCGCCCTAGCATCTTCAGCAGCTATCTCTTTGATGGAGATAGTCGTCGGTACAGTTTCCTGATCATCAGAGGAGCAAGCTGTGTACCAAAGCACGCCACAAGCCATGAGAATAAACCATTGGATCTTCATATCAGAAATGTACTTAATTATGATTCAAATGCCTTAGTCCCAGAAGTGCATTATTTTTGGCGCTTATTTATTAATCCATAAATTTTTGACCATGGCAATCATGAAAGTAATCGAAATCCTGAGTGAATCTTCAAAAAGCTGGGAAGACGCAACAGCAAGAGGTGTAGCAAAATCCGCAGAATCGCTAAAAGGAATCAAGTCGGCATTCGTACAGAGCCAAAGCGTAACTGTGAAAAACGGTAAAGTCGACAAATACAGAGTAAACCTTAAAATCTCCTTCCAAGTCAACTAGACTTACCCATGGAGTTTTTAGAAAGAGATTATACAGTAGCAAGCACATTTATGTACTTGTTTGCTGTATTCTCTGTGATGATATTCTTACGGTATATCATCATGTCAGGCATCTACCAAAGACTCATATATGATCCTCTGGCCAAGAGCTGGCCAGCGCGTATCGTTTCTCCAAGATACCCTCGAAGTCAGATGCTCAAAGAGATCATGTGGTCGGGTATTAGTTCTGTATTATTTGGTGTAATCGGAGTCCTTATGATCATGGCTTGGCAAAGAGGGTATACACAGATATATATCGAGTGGAGTGATTATCCCATTTGGTGGATTCCTCTGAGTATTGCCCTTCCGCTTATGATCCATGAGACATATTACTATTGGCTCCACAGGTGGATGCACCACCCTAAGATCTATCGCCATATACACAAGACCCACCATGACAGTATCAGCACTTCGGTATGGACATCCTTTAGCTTTCATCCGATAGAGAGCTTACTGCAGGCCATCGTCATACCTCTTCTTACGCTGATCATACCCATGCATCTCTTCATCCTACTCGGCCTACTCCTATTCATGACTTTGTCTGCTATCATCAATCATGCAGGCGTCGAGATTTATCCCAAGTCCTGGAAGAAAAATCCCGCCATGAAGTGGTTGATCGGATCCACACATCATGACATCCATCATCGGAAGTTTACGAGAAATTATGGTTTGTATTTTACTTTCTGGGATATCTGGATGGATACTGAAGATCGCTCCTAAGTTTTTTGGTTACCTAAGTTCTTAGGTTCTATTAATCTTAAAACTTAGATATCTAAGCAGGACTTCTCCACTTTCGTAAATATTCCTTTGCTCTTGAAGGTTAATAATTTTGGTTCTGCTGTAGAATCTTCTGTTGCTCTACAAACCACTTTGTGAGGTCCATCATCTTCATCGAAAATCCCTGTCCAAATTCTGTCAACTCGTATTCTACCCTTGGAGGCACCTCGGCAAAAATCTCCCTTTTCACAATCTGGCTTTTTTCAAGCTTCTTCAGTGTGATCGAGAGCATACGCGAGCTGATACCTTCGATCCTTCTTTTGAGTTGGTTAAATCGAAGCGTCTTCTTATAGCCCAAATTAAAAATGATAAAGAGACTCCACTTATCGACACTGGGAGCTAGCACATTTTTGATGGGACAGACTTCTTCTGAAAACGGGGGTAGCACCTCAGTAAAAAAATGTTTGATCATTTCTTTGAGCTCTGCCTCCTGATTTACTTCATTAGTTATGTCGGTGTTACTAGCCTTCATCGATGTTACTTCTTGTGCCACTTTCGTTTATACTATATCTTGGTAACTAAAAGTAACTTAGTTTCAATTAATAAGCAAGTCATGGAAAGTAAGCAGGAAATTAGATCGGCCCTTCGCAAGTCCTTTAGTGATGTCATTTATACTCTTTTCGAGATGTCTGACACGCAGTTTTTTCACCCTAGAGGAACGAATCAGGATCAATGGTCACCAGCAGAAATACTGGGTCACCTCATCCTCAGTGCCAAGTCCGTATCTAAAGCCATGTCTCTTCCAAAACTAGCCCTGAGAGCTACATTCGGTATCAAAAAAGGTGGAGAGACTACCTTCGAAGAAACCATCAACCAGTACCAGAAAGTACTAAAAGAAGGCATGCAGGCACCTTCCTCATACAGATACAGCAACCCAAAAGAAAAAGGCCGCCAAGCTCTTATGGACTCATGGAGTAAAGAACTCGACAAACTCTTAACTCAAGTAAAAAAGTGGTCAGAAGCAGATCTGGATAAATATCAACTGCCTCATCCGGCCCTTGGCAAACTATCCATCCGAGACATCCTGCTCTTCACAGATTATCATAACAAGCACCATCATGAGCAGATGAAAGAGGTTTTTAGTTCTTTGAGTACTTAGGTTGACTTATCTAATGCAGTGGTTTCAACCATGGGCTTGCGAGTTGAGGCTTAGTTACACTGACATAATTTTAGATATGTCTAGATAAAGCGTTTCATCTCCATCATCAACTGGCACGTTGTTATCTTGATGATCACGGATCTTAGATGTTTCCGCCTCAATAAAATTGCTTTGTCCAAAACTGAAAAGACATACCGGAATTATTCTCTGACTTTTCTACAAAACTGCGGTACAATAAATTTCCAGGGGTAATTCCCTTATGTTTTCACCAAAAACCTATATTTGCTTTCAAACTGCATTTTATGAAACGTTTATTTATTTTTTTTGCATCAGTCCTCTTCTCATTTAGCCTTCATGCAGGTGTCACTGTACTTACAGTTGTTGTATCTGAGAATCCAACTGTAGGCCAAGAAGTTACTTTTACTATTGATGGCGCGCGAAACGGATGTGAGCTAGAGACTGGTGATGGAGCTATTGTACCGTTCATACCAGATTTTGATAGTGAGCGTAGCAGAGTAACCCACACGTATACGGCTGAAGGCACATTTACTTTATCTGGAGATTGTAACGGGACTGCGTTGGTTTTTTCTCACAGTGAGAATAGTGGTGATCCTTCTTTTACATCCATTACTGTTGCACCTGATGCCACTTCTGCTCCGATTCCTACTTTAGGAGAGTGGGGATTAATCCTTTTGGCCTTATCCTTAGTTAGCATAGGTGTAGTATACATCAAGCAATATCAGCACAACACCAAGATTGCATAGGTCACAAGACTAACATGAGTAACAAGATAGATAGCATCAATATTTTATTGATGCTATTTTCATTTATAGCCGCCTTGACATTTCCATTCGAGCTATTCTTATTCAGTTATATTATCTTAGGTCCATTACACTATATGACTGAATTGTCATGGCTTAAAGAGCGCAATTTTTTTACTTATTCCCCTTTTTCATGGCAGGTCTTACTGATGATAGGTCTCTCTATCGTAATCTTCATCGTAATACAAGAATTAGAAACTACATTTCAAGTTCTTACCTTTGATGAGATCGCCAAAGTTTATATTTCCAAGGTGCTAATGGCACTTATAGCTGTGGCTTTTATATTATCTTATTTTTTTAATAAGCCAACCCCAATTGCCACTCTCATAGGCGTTGGAACTATCGCTTTTTCACTGAGCTTACTTTTTTCTAGTAACTTCTATTTTTCTCTGATTATAGGCGTCTTCATCCCGACTTTGATCCATACAACTTTATTCACAGGAGCCTTTATTTTGGATGGCGCTCTTAAGTCTCAATCTTTCATAGGCTTTGCTTCATTTCTATTTTTTATTTTCTGCAATGTTCTATTTTTTATAATCCCAGATATAGATGGTAGATTACTCAGCAATCCGTACATTCAGAATATCTTTTTAGAAGGAGATTTTTTCGCAATCAATCAGAGTTTTAACGCGATTTTCTATTCCATTACAGATACTTTTGTTTTGGATTCTCCAACCGGCCTCAGGATACAGGGGTTCATAGCCTTTGCCTACACCTATCACTATCTCAATTGGTTTTCTAAAACAGAAGTCATCAAGTGGTATAAAGTGCCACGTAGACAAGTCATTTTATCCATAGGCATATGGCTCCTCTCGATTGTTATACATCTCTTAGATGTCAAATTAGGAATTCTGTTCATCGCACTACTCAGCATCCTACATGTTGTGATGGAGTTTCCTCTTAACCATCGATCTTTTGTGAACATCGCGAAGGTCGCTTCAACACGGCTAAAAATCTAAGGTGCCGTAACTGAAAAAAAGGTTGCACTTGAATTATAATTATTTAGTTTCTTATCTGTTATTTCAAAAATTAGAATGTATCCATGTGACAGAGATGAAAACTCAAAATAGAGGAGAGTCTCACTAATACGATATCAAAAAAACTCCGAATTTTGTTGGGTGTTTAGCTAGGTACACAACTTACAAATGATCTAATATTAATTGCAAATAGTACATCTCATAACTGACTCTTTGTATCATCAGGAACTTCTAACTTAGGCTTTGAGTATCTATCGAGGAACTACACCTTAACATTGTGAGGTAATAGATTAGTGAGCTAAGAGGCCTTCGTTTCCTTGTTTGTTTAATTTGTTTCTCTTCAGTCAGCTGGACTAATAAATGAAGCCACTGAAACCAACAAAAACTAGCTATCCATTCCTAACCACCACTTCGTATATTCCCCAACATCTCCAACGGGATAAGTAGACAAAGACAATGAAGCATCTTCTACATAATGAGACACAAGATAATTACACCATCGCTCTGTCCAGAAATTCTGATGCCCTTTACCAAAACCTTTTGTCCAGGCACTTAATAAACTTGGTAGTCCGATACAGATATAGAAAGTAGTAAAGCCTACAAGTCGAGCTTGTATGAAGTGTCCGTATTCGTGATGTACAGTTGAGAGATCACAAGATCTGCTAAAGGCTCCTGGTGCTACAACCATCCCGTA
>CAZXIE010000071.1:0-18681 GCA_964640065.1 uncultured Saprospiraceae bacterium | reverse complement strand
ATTTTGAGACCTTAGTCGAAAGAGCCTGAGTTTGGGAGCAAACTTGGGCTTTTTAATGCCCGAAAGTCTGATACTCGGTGGCCCCAGCCATTATTTCCGAAAGGGGAATGTCTTCAAAAAATAAACAAAGTCTATCTGATTATTGCTTCTCGATCTCCTTGAGCTCGATCCGAGACAACTCGATTAACTTTCCATCATCATATAGCTGACCTAAGTTCTGGACCGGAGTGGTCTTGTCGTGCTTGTGATTGATGTAGTCTTGGAAGACGATGCCATCCACATTTCTACGATTATAGTAAGATCTAAATCTCACACCACCGCCATTGACATGAAAGGAGTAAGCCAGATAATCGACTGTGTGATGATCTTTATGGATCCAATACATATATACATCCTCATGGTCCGTGCCTCCGCCTTCTTGATCAAAGGTGACTTCTATCTGATCGTATGACTCACCTTTGATACTCTCCTCACCTATCCAACGATGATTAACGGCGTCGTCATTGAGGAAATAAGGAAGAAAAGCAAAGTAGTGCACACTGTTAACTGACTCGGCATACTTGGCGACCTGCTTTTGAGTCAAGTCTTGTTTTACTTCATTGATATATCTCGTGAAGCTTTGATTATCGAGTACATCTTTTATGTTTTTCTTCGGATTGAACTTCTCATATCTATACGTTCCTCCATCTCTAGTGTATGTATATACATGGTCTCTAAATGCATAGGTATAAGCAGTCTGCACGTAGTTTATACCACCATGTGCGACGATGGCGCGATCGATGATCTTCTGTGACTTGGATGACTTTTGGCCGATACTGACATAGGTAGAAAGTAATGCCAGAGTAACGAGTAGTAACTTTTTCATGATCACCTTAACGTTAAGACTACTGAAGATGTTGATCAACAAAGATCCATAACTATTGATATGTCGCCTTTACTTACCTTAGCACCATGCGCATAGTTGCAGACTCTAATTTTACGATAAAGATCAAGCAGTTTGAGGGACCGTTTGACCTTCTTCTCTTTTTTATAGAGAGAGATGAGATTGATATCATGGACATCCCGATCGCTAAGATCACTGATGACTTCCTTGGATATATCCGCAATCTTGACGAGCTCAATATCGATGTGGCTAGTGAGTTTATCCTCGTAGCCGCCACTCTGATGAGGATCAAAGCAAAGATGCTCCTTCCTCGCCCTGATCTAGATGAAGATGGTCAAGAGATAGATCCAAGACAAGAGTTAGCGCAGAAGCTACTTGAGTACAAGAGATTCAAGGATGTCCTTGATGACTTTAGGGCCCTAGAAGATGAGCGGAAGCAAATCACGAGACGTGGTAACACGCGTAAAGAACTGCGTAGTATAGCAGAGAAAGCACTAGTCGATGTCGAATTAGAATCCCTGACGCTCTTCAAGTTGCTCAAGAGTTTTCAGACGGTCATGCGCAATATGGAAATCCGCAATACCAAGCCGCGCCATATCGTCTTCAAGTATGATTATAGTGTAGAAGAACAGAAGGACTATATCCTAAGTAAAGTGCAGATCCAAGAGAAGACTTCCTTTGAGTCGATCTTTGGTGAGCTACGTGATCGTATGCATGCCATCATCACCTTTCTGAGCCTATTGGAGATGATCAATATGGAGGAAGTGAAGATCGTTCCCGGCGATGATACCAACCAGTTTTGGCTCTCTGCGGCGTAAGCTGATATTGCCATTATTGGCCTTGCCATATAATGTTCTCTTCCTTCCGCAAATAGCAAGATAAGTTAGGGTAAAACACCGCTGATAAGAATATCTCCACTTGCGTAAATATTTATGTAAATGAGACTCTCAAAAGCACTTAGATAGCACTATCTTCGCGCAAATTTTTAAAGCAATTTGAGCATGGCTAACATCGGAAAGATCAAGCAAATTATCGGCCCAGTGGTGGATGTGAGTTTCGAAGCAGAAGGAGCAGCACTACCAGAAATACTAAACGCACTTACTATAGATAGACCCAATGGCGAGAAACTCGTCTTGGAATGTCAGCAGCACCTAGGTGAAGATAGCATCAGAGCTATCGCCATGGATGCTACCGATGGTCTTACTCGTGGGATGCCAGTAGCGGATACAGGCCGTCCGATTGCGATGCCTGTAGGAGAAGCTATCAAGGGAAGACTCTTCAATGTCGTTGGACAAGCTATCGATGGTATCGGTGATGTCCCAGCTGACGAAAATGCTTATCCTATCCATAGAAAGCCGCCTGCATATGAGGATCTAAGTACGGAGATGGAAGTACTCTTCACGGGTATCAAAGTCATCGACCTAATCGAGCCTTACTCTAAGGGAGGAAAGATCGGTCTCTTTGGAGGAGCCGGTGTAGGTAAGACAGTACTGATCATGGAACTGATCAACAACATCGCCAAGGCGTACGAAGGGATCTCAGTATTTGCAGGAGTAGGAGAGAGAACAAGAGAAGGTAACGATCTACTTCGCGAGATGCTTGAGTCAGATGTGATCAAGTACGGAGAGGACTTCATGCACTCCATGGAAGAAGGAGGCTGGGATCTTTCTAAGATCAGCAAAGAAGCGCTTAAAGATTCGAAAGCAACACTCGTATTTGGCCAGATGAATGAGCCACCTGGTGCAAGAGCGCGAGTAGCACTTTCTGGACTAACAGTAGCCGAGTACTATAGAGATGGAGATTTATCTGATCCTTCTGGAGGACGTGATATCCTTTTCTTTATCGATAATATATTCAGATTTACACAAGCGGGTTCTGAGGTGTCAGCCCTCCTAGGAAGAATGCCATCAGCCGTAGGTTATCAGCCGACACTTGCGACCGAGATGGGTCTGATGCAAGAAAGAATTACATCTACTAAGAGAGGTTCTATTACCTCTGTACAGGCGGTATACGTACCTGCGGATGATTTGACTGACCCTGCACCGGCGACTACTTTCGCTCACTTGGATGCGACGACTGTACTAAGTAGAAAGTTAGCTGCAGAAGGTATCTATCCAGCGATCGATCCACTTGATAGTACATCACGGATCCTAGATCCTGCCATCATCGGAGATGAGCACTATAACACAGCCTTTAAGGTGATTAACATCTTACAGAGATATAAAGAACTCCAAGATATCATCGCTATCCTCGGTATGGAAGAGCTTTCAGATGAGGATAAGCTAGTAGTAACTAGAGCACGTAGAGTTCAGAGATTCTTATCTCAGCCATTCCACGTAGCGGAGCAGTTCACAGGATTAGAGGGAGTCCTCGTACCTATCGAAGAGACGATCAGAGGATTTAACATGATCCTCGATGGTGAAGTAGATCAGTATCCAGAGTCAGCGTTTAACCTAGTAGGTAATATAGACGAGGCTATAGCAAAAGGTAAGAAGCTACTTGCTGATGCTGCTGCATAATTTGAACTCCAAAATCTAAAATTATGCAACTCACGATACTTACACCTGAAAAAGAGATTTTCTCTGGGACTATCAAATCAGTAAAGGTGCCCGGCACCTCTGGACAGTTTGAGATCCTAGCAGGTCACGCACCTATAGTTTCATCACTTACAGAAGGAGAAGTTAGGGTCTTAGATGAGCAAGGATCGCGACTTCTGTATACGATAGAAAGAGGCTTCGTAGAAGTACTCAATGATGAAGTGTCCCTCTTGGTAAGAGGACTCGCTACATCGGCTTAGTCTCGCTACAGATATATCTCAAGAAAGAGCTCGGCTTTCCCTAGCTGTAGTTTATACATTATCTGATATACGGTATAACCCTAGATTGCGTTAACTCCCTATGGACACTCTCCATAGGACAACGAGATATCAACGACTATCAGCTAAGCTTCATAAACTAGCTACAGGAAGTAATAAGGAAGGCGCTCCTTCATCTGATGATATATATACGTCCATAATCGATGAAGTCAATAGTATAATCGCAAGCCTGCGTAATCGCGGAGATCAATCCAACTCAAAGGCGCACTTTATCATACTTACAGTTCTGATGATAGTAGTCCTCGTATGGCATAGCATTGCCTCTGGAGGATATATAGGTGATCTCATCATCCTTCTTTTATTGGGTGCTTTTCTGTTTGTATCTCAGTATCGGATGAAGCAGGTGATAACGCTGAGTCAGGATAATGTACCCAAGAAGTTAGAGGGTGCCCAGAATAAGAGACAGTTTATCATGCTTAAGATGAAGTATCTAGATACGGCCATGGATATCAAGAAGGCAAGGCTCCTCCTGGTGGCTATCTTCTATATTTTATTCACTCCTATTATGCTAGTAAAGCTGCACGAAGCTGCCTTAGGGAGTACTCCCTTTGATTCGACATGGGTGGCTTACCTGGTTGCCTACTTAGTAGCAGGCACGCTATGGTATATGTACTTTAATAGATCTTTCGAGATCTATGATGACATAGAAAATACGATGGACTTTATATCCGATAAGCTGAAAGTGCTGACTTAGATTTTTACGCCAGCTAGCTCTTCTGCGATCACATCATCTACAAGCACTCTTCCGCAGTGTTCGCAAGCCATGATGTTTTTGTACAGACCGATCTCTATCTGAAGTTGAGGTGGTATCCTGTTAAAGCAACCGCCACAAGAGTCTCTCTTCACAGTTACGACTGCGAGACCATTGCGGTATCTACCTCTGATACGATCATAAGAGTTGAGAAATCGATCTTCGATATCTTTTCGAGCAGCAGTAGACTTCTTGTGAAGCTTCTTTTCTTCACTTTCAGTTTTCTTGATGATCTTTTCGAGCTCTACTTTTTTCGTTTCAAGATTATCCTGCTTAGCCTTGAGACGATCATTCGCTTCTGCGAGCGTTACGTCTTTGGTTTCCTTTATGACAGCAGCATCTTTGATCTTCTTCTCTGATAGTTGGATCTCGAGTTTTTGCATCTCGATCTCTTTCGTAAGAGCTTCAAACTCTCTATTGTTCTTCACTTCATCGAGTTGCTTCTCATATCTCTCGATGAGCATATTAGACTCCTTGATATTCGCATTGTGCGAGCTAATCTCAGTTTCAACACCAGAGATTTTTTCATTGAGTTTGCTAACCCTTGTTTCAAGACCTACGATTTCATCCTCTAGATCACTTACCTCGATAGGCAGCTCACCTTTGAGTACTTGGATCTCATCGATCTTAGAATCTATAAGTTGAAGTTGATAGATTTGTCTTAGCTTCTCAGCTATACCAGCTACTGACTTTGCCATACTTATTATTATGAATAAAATACAGGATTAGTAATCGCTTTTGTGCAATGGGCCGCGAAGTTATGGAATTTCTGAGATATAAGGCTGTGTAATAGCTCGATTGTATAGTATTCACTTTCGTAGTGTCCGATATCTAATATCATGATCTGATTATTAGCATCAAAAAACTCATGATACTTATAGTCAGCGGTTATAAATGCCTGAGCATCAGCGCCTATCGCTGATGAGAGTAAGAAGCTGCCAGCACCACCGCAGACGGCGACTTTAGAGATTTTTTCGTCTAGCATCTTCGTATGTCTGACCATCTTCAGTCCCATACTCGTTTTTACATGCTCGATAAATGCCTCTGGACTCAGTGATTCAGTAAGCGTACCTATGGCTCCACTACCTAATTCGTACCTGGTTTCCATGTGTGCATGGGGGTGAGCTCTCAGTACACCGATGTCCTTCAGGGACAGTTTGTCGGCGATCTTTTGGTTCACGCCATTTTGAAGTACGTTATCAAGATTAGTGTGGATGGCATATATCGCTACATCATGCTTGATGGCCATGATCACAGACTTATGTACATAGTAGCTGGGGTCAAACTTTTTGATTCCCTTGAAGACGATAGGGTGGTGGGAGACCACGACATTGCAGCCTCGGTCTATCGCCTCAGCTATGACTTCCGGCGTGGCATCTAGAGAGACGAGTGCACCTGTTAGATCCATATCAGGATCACCGACGATAAGACCCGCGTTATCATATTGTTCTTGATACCTAAGAGGAGCGACCTCTTCTAGATATTCGACGAGTTCTTTCAGTTTCATAAGTCAGACTTTATCACTTACGTAAATGTACACCACAGATCACGATCAACCTCGGATCTTCTTCACCAGCTCCGTTGTAGAATATCCTTCGTCATAAGGAAGCACGATTACTTTGCCACCATAGCTTTCTACAAAATCTTTCCCGATCATTTCTTCGATGACATAATCACCGCCTTTAGTAATAAAATCAGGGTGTATTTTCTTGATCAGCTCAAGGGGTGTATCTTCCCCAAAGCCGATCACTAGATCTACAGATGAGAGAGCTGCCAAGACTGTAGCTCGATCTGACCAAGTATTAAGTGGTCTTGAAGAGCCTTTCAAGTTACTTACTGAACTATCCGAATTAAGCCCAACAACAAGTACATCACCGAGACTTTTAGCTTTATGTAAGTATCTCACATGTCCAGCATGAAGTATATCGAAGCATCCATTAGTGAAGACTACTCGCCCTTCTATTGTATGGACATCGATCTCTGATATATGCTCAAAGATAGTCTTCATCGAGTGGCTGACATTTGGCTCCGACCGTTGATAATCGGAAGAAGTAATAGACTAATCAATCCTATGATGATCGTACAAAATATTGTCAGCGTAAAAAATGAGATCATAGCAAATGAGAAGCCATCAACAGAGCTCACACCAAATATCTCAAGTGCCTCCTTGATCATAAAGTGATAACTACCCATGCCACCGGGTGAAGGGAAGACCACACCTAGAGCCCCAAAGTCAAAGACAAGTATGCCTTGTGATGCTGTGAGGTGAGAGGTAGGTTCGAAAGCAAAGAAGCAGAGATAGTGCATGAGATAATACAAGACCCAGATACCGACCGACTGCGCGATGAATAATCCCACCTGAGGTAACTTCCTTACCTCCATGAGGCCCTCCGTAAATCCATCTATAAGACCTTTTATCTTCTGTGCGATCTTAGGAAGGCCAGAAGCATCCATAGATCTAATCTTGTTGAGTACGTAAAGTCCGATCAGTCCTACGACCAGTAACCCCGCAGCTCCTATGAAAAGTGTAGTGGAAGTCATAGCAGTATTTTCCTCGATATAACCCCACAGTACATCATAGTGTAGTAGTAGGCCTAAGCCTACCATGATGCCGAGCATGATAACATCGATAATTCTTTCTACGACGATAGTGGCAAAGGCTTTTTCTACAGGTACCTTTTCATACTTTCCTATCAGTCCTGCCCGTACGAATTCGCCGATCCGTGGCACTCCTAAGTTGGCAAAGTAGCCTACCATCAAAGTGGCAAAAGCATTGAACGTACTGATCTGATAACCCATAGGCCGAAGTAATAACTTCCACCTCACTGCTCTTAGAAACTGACTTCCCACAAAACAAATAGAGATAACGATGAGCCAGAAAATCTTAGCATTACGATAGTCGCTTACTAGTTTATCTAATAAAGAACAGTCTTCTGGTGCTACACCATTTAAGGTGCACTCTTCGGCATATGCTTTTCCTTGGGATTGCCACATGAAGTACAGTATGGCTGCTCCGATAAGAGCAAAGATGATGACGTTGAGAGCGGTCTTAAGTTTGGATTCTTGCATGCGCTAGAGTTCTCCCTTAAGTATCATGTTATCTATCAATCTGACCTCTCCGGCCCACACAGCAGTACAGGCCACCACTAATGAGGTATCTCCTGTCTGTGATATCTTCTTCAGTGTTTTACCATCTATGATGTCAAAATACTCAGGTCTAAATCCTGGTATGTCCAGATACTCCATCGCCTTGAGAGATATCTCGATGGGACTTCTAGATTCCGCTAACCAATCTTTTGCTTGCTCTAGAACACGGTGAAGGATGTCCGCCTTAGCTCTGTGCTCCTCTGTGAGCCTTCTGTTTCTAGAACTTCTTGCCAGTCCGTCATCTTCTCTGATGATGGGACATACGACGAGTTCAGTCGACATCTTGAGATCATCGATCATCCGTTGGATGATCGTAAACTGCTGAAAGTCCTTCTGCCCCATATATAACTTATCACAAGAAGTAACCTCGATCAGTCGCTTGACTACTTGCACTACACCAGCAAAGTGTCCAGGGCGATGTGCTCCTTCCATCAGATTATCTAGACCTCCGAGATCTACCTCTACTTCATAGTCTGAGCCATGAGGATATATTTCTTCTGTCGTCGGAGCGTAGAGTATGTGACATCCAGTCCGCTCAAGACCTTCTCTGTCTTGTTCGAGGGTTCTGGGGTATTTATCTAGATCCGTTTTCTGATCAAACTGTGTGGGATTAACAAAGACGCTGCAGATACTGATGTCATTTTCGTCGATCGTTCTTTTGACTAGTTGGAAGTGTCCATCATGAAGCGCTCCCATGGTAGGAGTGAATCCTACAGTTTTTCCTTCGGCCTTGAGTACTTTGATATGTGACTCAAGCTCTGCAGTCTTTTTGAATACGTGCATTTATATTACCTACCTGATTTTCCGTACCACTTAGCGAGGACAGAAGCAGCTTTCTTGTCTTTGGGTGTATATTCCTTTTTCATGCGATCTTCTCGCCCATAGCCTTCTGGAAACCACTTCCATAGAAACCCTCCGGCCCAGAAGTCCTCCTCCCAAAAGGCACCTAACAAAGCATCATAGCCATTGGCTTGTGCTTGTTCATTCACATCGAGTTCGTTAACTACTTTTTCAAGTTTCCATGTCTTTCCTGCCGCTCCATCAACAGAGAGATAACCGTATTCTGTGAACAATATTTTCCGATCCCACTTTTGACTGAGCTTTCTGAGCTTCTTCACATACTTGCCCCACCTGTAAGAAAGAAGTAATCTTGGAGGAGTATCCATATCGCTTAGCGGAAAGTAGGAGCTGATCCCTATATAATCTAAGGCGTCCCAGAAAGGGACTCTATCATAGTCATCCCAGTTAGCAGAGTAGGTTAGTTTTCCATTATAGATCTGTCGGATCTCAGCTATCATATTTCGCCAGAACGTCTCTCTCTTTTCTACACTGGCTCTGTATTCAGTGCCGATACAGACCATTTCTATATCATACTTGGCCGCCAGATTTATGAACTGCATGATGTAAGCTTTGTAAGAGTCTTCCCAGATCTTCCAATCCGTTTCGGATTTATGATTGACATCTCCCACCCACATGCCATGTATCCAGACCTGAGGTTTGATCATCACCTTCATATTATTGGCCTTGGCGTATTTGATAGAAGTTTCGACTCCTTCTACTCGCTCTCCCCACCACTGAGTAGTGGTGTTAAAGTATACTTCAGGATTGTCCTGTCGGCTGAAGGCATACGGTACAAGTGCAACCCAGTCTGCATTGACCTTAGTTAGAGCTGGCATCGGGTCAGTTTGGTACTCTCTAGGAGGAGATACAAGGGTGACGCCATCTATTTTTTGACCTATGCCGGTACTCGTTTGTAATAGAATGATCAGAGCGATAGAAGCGAACTTCAGAATCGCTTTATCTAATTTCTTCAACCAACCTAAAAGTCTCAATGATTTCATAGCTGTTATCAAACAAATGGGGATTACTAAAAGAGGTAATGCTTGTGGTATTATTTGCCAACAAAGTAAAACCAAAATAGAACTGAGAAGTGTTAACCATAAACTAAGGTTTCGAGTTTTACCTTTTTTAAAGTATAACCATACCCAAGGTCCGGCCCACAACAGATTGTAGTTATTATAGCAGACTGTATGTTCTGTCGCCGCCCACATGATGATCATGATAAGCGATGATATACCAAGCGCTAGAAACCAAGCTCTGTCATACCACTTAAGGAAGCCTCTATCTCCTGATATGTAGAATAAAAACGATCCGATTAACTCGAGTATCAGTAAGCCCCAGAACAATAACTGTGGTGTAAACCATCCTTTCTTAGAGCTGCTTACTTGAGGTAGGATCTCCTTATTTGACAGCACTATGTTTTTAGCTTCTCTTTTTGCTCCAGCTAAGTATGACTGATAGTAGGATGGTAAAAACATCTGTCCTCTTTCATCTGCTATGTCATCGTTTTGGGTGCCAAGTATGAGATCCATACCTAACTCAGTCCAAGGTGAAGTAGTTAAGTTTTCATGGAGAAGATCTCTGAAAGTCTTTTCCTGCTCTTCAAGATCTGGATAGAGCAGGCCACCATACACATCTTCAAGCATATCGCGAGGTCTTGTGACGCAGTTGTCGAAGTAGAAGTCATAGTCATATGCGCGATTACCTTTCTGGAGATTGATCACTAAGGCGCTTATTAATTCTTGCTTTTGAGAAGATGATAACCCAAGTATTTGTTCGGTCACAGCTCTACCGTAGTAATCATATTCTGCTAGGAAGCGATTATATCGTACTTCACCTAAAACATACGGTAGCTTTCCTTTGAGGAAGTTGAATCCAAATTTTATCTGATTGGCAAATCCAGGTTCTCCAAAATCAAAGGTGCCCCAGTTATACACGATATCTTCTCCGCTGATAGTATCTTTTATGCGCAGAGCACTATGACCAAATAGTGTATAGAGGTCTTCTCCAGGTCCACAAGTAAGGATCGAAACTTCTAGAGATGAAAGATCATTCGATTGGCCCGAGGCCGTCGTAAAAAAAGAAGAGAAAAAGAGGAAGATGTAAAAAGAGCGCTTCAAAAAACTAAGTCTTACTTCTAGAAGATATGCATATAACGATAAAGGTAAAGAACTTAGCTGCCTTTGTGATTCTTCATAACAAATCGATAATCCCAATACCAGAATTCTCCTCGTAGATATTCTTTATTGCGATCCTTATCTGTGCGCCAAGTCTGTCGGAAAGTATTCACCCTTACTGGATGATCATCGTTGTATTCTACATTGTCGATATAGGCATATGTCGGAGGATGATGGACGAGATTACTGATGATCGAGCCATCAGCTTTAGATGAGTATAGTCGCCATACATCATCAGTACTGTGATTAGCATGTTTCTCTGGCGCGTAGTGCGCAGCGAGTACATCGTACTCTTTATCGTCGATAGTCGTTACTCCTTCATATCTCAGATCAACTTCAGGATCTGCCATTTTATAAGGTATGAAGAGGACGAAGTAACTACCCATAAAGCTCTTCGTTACAGCATCTGGAGCGTGATCAGTCCGCTTGCCATCTAGCGTACGATGAGGATCCTCAGCAGAATAGTGTATCGCATGAGCACCAAGAGAATCTTGCCAAGTGATACTCCCAGACAAAGTGGGAGATAACTGATAGGCATGATGCTGCGTCACATCACTTTCTACACCTCCGTCTGGCAGATAAAGAGTGCTCTTCTTTTCGTAGATGACGCTATCTACCGCATGATATCGTTCCATCCCGCCATGAGCATCGCATGCTGCCTTTAACACTCTCGTGACATCTGAGTCTTCGATATGTGCAAAGGGGTCTACCTCGGTTGACTTACAACCTAGACCTAAAAGCAATACTAACATGGTAAGTACCAAGTATCTCATATCACATAAGTCCTTCATCGCGGAAGCTAAAGTAATCAGCACTTCCGATGATCAGGTGATCTTGGACAACAATATCTAAGACTTTGCCCGCTTCTATCAGCTTCGTAGTAATCTTTCGGTCTTCTTTGCTAGGTATGAGTTGACCAGATGGGTGATTATGATAAAGCAGGAGACCTGATGCTCCAGTTGATAACGCTTTCGCAAATATGACTTTAGCATCCACCACCGTACCATGTACACCTCCGATGCTTATCCTATCTTTTGAGATAACCTGATTGGCTCTATCCAGACTTACCATCCAGAACTCTTCTTTGGTCAAGTCGGCAAGGAGCGGACCAAGTACCTGATACGCCTCTTGGCTTGAGGTGATTTTCTTTCTTTTCTCAGGAGCACTTAACTGTCGACGTCTTCCAAGTTCTAAGGCTGCAGTAACTGTGATGGCTTTGGCATCTCCGATACCTTTATAGGAGGTGAAGAAACCCAAAGGCTTTTTCCCCAACAGATCTAGAGAGGTAACATCATGGAGGATACGCTTCGCTAACGAAACCGCAGATTCATTCTTAGAGCCAGATCCAAGTAATATGGCTACTAGCTCAGCATCACTTAGTGCTGCTGGTCCTTTAAGAAGCATCTTCTCTCTAGGTCGATCTTCCTCCGCCCAATCTTTGATAGATGATATGGCCATATTGAGTTGTAAATCTTCTCAATATAGCTTTCGCTTTTGATAAATCAACAGATCAAGGATGTGATATTGATGTCATTGATTAATTATTAAATAAATTGATCGAATTATTCTAAAGAAATAGAATAATAGTAGAATCAATTAGAAACCTAGGACACTCTCTATCGACCCTACGGATATTAACTCGTCATACCGTTCATTGAAGGAGCGTCGGTAGACGAGTACATGGTAGCGATTGAGCGAAGCAAAGTGACTGCCTTCGAAATACTCAAGATCTAAACTTCCATCGTCATATTTGACGGCATATTGGTAATCATAGTAACCTTGCTTCAGAAGTCCCGAGCCATGGTAGACTCTTCTCTTGTTATCATATGTCAGTCTGAATTCTTCCAAGCACTTCCAGTCTGTGAAGTCTCCGACCACATATACATCACCGTTATAGACTGGATCTCTGGATTCTAAAGTGAAGTATGCATTGACATATTCGCTACGGATATCATCGTTGTTATATTCTAATGTCTCGATGATGAACTCACCATTGATATCTTCTAAGTTTCGATAGATGACATTGTCTCTCTTCGTATCAAGATCCAGGAGAACATTGATTTCTTCTGCTTGGATATCTATGCTGTATACGCCTAAGCCTCGAGATCTAAACGTCCTAAGATCTGCTCCTCGGAACTCATTATACCCGTTGAACCTGATGCGGTTCGTACGATCAAATGTGATGCGATCTCCAAGACTCACCCGAGGCTGGATGTTTGTCATCGCATTATCCCAACGTCCATTTTGCAGGATGGTAACGTAGATCTCGTTCTGAGGATTTTGGATCGGAAAGTTTCTGTTGTCTATCTCGATTTCGATTTCTTGATCCATCTGTAAGCGTCCTAGTTGAGTAGATCTTCTGATCTCGCTAAGGACACTTACATTTCGATCAGCTACCATAAATCTTCTGGTAAGCGCGATCTCTTCTGATTCGTCATCAATGACTACTAAGAGGTAGTTACCTGATATCCTCCAGCCAGTATCGTTATTAGGAATGGCTAGTTGGTAGTTGGTGTAGTCGATCTTCGTACCTGTAGAGTACTGATAGTCTCTTATCTCTTCATCATTAAAACCAGTGAGGTAGTCCATTTCTGTAAGATCGGATGGATTCCAATCCTTATCACAGTGCATGATCCTATAGATATACTCGCGATCGCCTCCTAGGATGTCGTCAAACGTGAGTAAGAGCTGACCGCTAGAATTAAGATCTATGATGGGTTGTGAGGTGATTAATCTATTGTGGTGAAACTTGACTGATCTAATATGGTCCAAGTAAACATGGTCCTCATAAACGATCTCATCCTGACACTTCGTCGCGAGTGCCAAAAACAGTAAGCCCACAGCCAGTAAAAATCTCATACTACTAATATGTCACATTATTCTTCAGGATATAGACGAAGTACATGCCCTATTAATTGTTAAGGTAAGATTAAGCTGGATATGAGACTTTATGTGGAAGTGATGTCCATGGATTATCCTTGATGCGCATGCGCCACGGCCAGTGTGCACATTCTTTCGCATAGGCAATACCTACTCGCGGACTTTCGATGATATTCCTCTTTTCGATGTTTGATTTGCTCAGCGACAACTGCATTACTGAGGAGCTGCATAGATCTTCGCCATCGAAGTCGGTGGTGATGCCTAGAGCTTTGGCAAGTTTGCCTGGTCCGTTTGTCAAGTTGTAGTTTGTCGCTTTCATACTTCTCCTTGAGGCCATGACATCTAGACCAGATATGGGCTCAACAGCTCTGATCAGTATAGCATGTGCGACTTCTTCTGGTCCTGTTACCACATTGAGCATGTGGTGTATGCCGTAGCATAGATAGACATAGGCTTTTCCGGGTTCTCCAAAGATGGTTTCTGTTCGAGCAGTACGTCGGTTGCCATATGCATGGGACCCTTTATCATCAGGTGCGCGGTAGGCTTCTGTTTCGACGATGCGACCTACTGTAGTTTGTCCATCGAAGTGAGTTGTGATCGTAGCACCGAGTAATATTTGCGAAAGCGATACTATATCTTCACTTGCTAAGAGCTTTCTAAGATGCTTGCTATCGGCGATGATAATTAGGCGCTTCCTTGGTGATGGTGATGTTATGAGGATGGCTCTCGACGACACCTGAGCTGGTGATCTTGACGAGATTAGACCCTTGGAGACTTGGGATATCTTGCGCACCACAGTAGCCCATACTTGCACGCAATCCTCCAGTATATTGGATCATGACTTCTGCGACGGTCCCTTTGTAAGGCACTCTTCCTTCGATACCCTCCGGTACGAGCTTTTTGACATCGTCCTCAGCATCTTGAAAGTATCTATCCTTAGACCCTTTCTGCATAGCACCTAGAGATCCCATGCCACGATATATCTTGAACTTCCTTCCTTCGAAGATGACGGTTTCGCCAGGAGCTTCTTCTGTACCTGCGAAGAGTGAGCCAGCCATGATCGTGCTAGCACCGGCCGCGATAGCTTTGGAGATATCTCCTGTATACCTGATACCACCATCTCCGATAATCGGTACGCCTGCTTTAAGAGCTGCTGATGCTGCATTCATGATGGCTGTGAGTTGCGGCACTCCGACACCAGCGACGATACGAGTAGTACAGATACTCCCTGGTCCTACACCTACCTTGATGCCATCTACCTTATGATCTATCAGTGCTTGAGCAGCAGCAGCAGTGGCTACATTACCACCTATCACTTGTAGGTCTGGGTACTTCGTCTTGATTTCCTTGACCATATCTAAGACACCTTTAGAGTGACCATGAGCCGTATCTACGATTACTACATCGACGCCGACCGCTGTCAATGCTTCAATGCGATCGAAGGTATCACCGCTCACTCCGAGGGCAGCACCTACTAGAAGCCGACCTCTGCTATCTTTTGATGCATCAGGAAAGTTCTCAACCTTAAGAATGTCCTTATATGTGATCAGCCCCATAAGGACATTGTTATCATCTACAACTGGAAGCTTTTCGATTTTATGTCTTTGGAGGATGTCTTGTGCCTGTTCGAGTGTTGTTCCTTGAGGGGCAGTGATGAGATTCTCACTAGTCATCACTTCCGATACGAGTTGCGATACGTCCTTCTCAAATCTCAGATCGCGATTAGTAAGGATGCCTACTAGCTTATTTTGTTGATTGACCACTGGAATACCACCGATGCTATATCTGCGCATCATGTCATGGGCGTCTGCTAAAGATTGATCTGGTGTGAGTGTGACAGGGTCTATGATCATCCCACTTTCCGATCTTTTAACAAGACGAACTTGCTCTGCCTGAGCTTCCACTGACATGTTCTTATGGATGATGCCGATACCACCTACACGTGCCATAGCGATGGCTAGACCATACTCGGTGACCGTATCCATAGCTGCTGATACTATCGGTATGTTTATCGATAATTCACGAGTGAGTTGGGATTTGATCGAAACTTCGCGAGGTAAGACTTCGCTATAAGATGGTACTAATAGTACATCATCAAATGTCAGAGCTTCTGTTATAGTGGGTGGGAAGTGTGGCAGATTTTCCATGCGCAAAACTAAGTATAACAATAGAAATGTGCTTACTTCGACCATAATTAATCTGTATGGATATACTTCTTCATGATGATACGTATTACATCAGACAGGCTCTGAAGGAAGCCGAGAAGGCCGCGGAGAAAGGCGAAGTACCTGTCGGTGCTGTAGTAGTAAGTGACCAGAGGATCATAGCGCGAGGCCATAATCAGGTAGAAACACTTCAAGACGCTACTGCCCACGCAGAGATCGTAGCCATCACTTCAGCAATGGCTTATCTCGGATCTAAGTATCTAAAAGGATGTACACTTTATGTGACTCTAGAACCTTGTATGATGTGTGCTGGTGCTCTCGCTTGGTCGCAGATCGATAGGATAGTCTATGGAGCTGAAGATGTCAAGAAGGGATTCATGCGCTACGGCAAGGAGATCCTTCATCCTAAGACGAAACTTGAGTTTGGCATCATGAGTAAGGAGTGTGGTCTGATCTTGAAGGAGTTTTTTCAAGAGAAGCGAGGTTGAATTTTAATTCGTCCTGAGATCACCAACTACCACGACTTCCTCCACCAAATCCGCCACCTGCACTTCCACCCGAAAATCCACCTCCTATGCTTCCTCCAGGATTAGATGGCGGCGGTGGAGTACTGTAGAAGACCTTCTCTATGCTTCGGACATTGATCGATTCTGAAGTTTTTCCATAGTCGAAAGATCTCCGATGACCTACTCCAGGATCAAACCAGATCGGAGGCATATAATTATACTTTGGATACTTCACAGGAGCCCACGACTTGTCCAAGTCAAAAGCAAGTACGTATGGATACATGTAGTGAAAATACTGAGGGTCCACATCGAGTAACTCTTGGACTTTTGATTCTACAGGATTTTTGAGATGATCATATAGTCCCTTCAAGTGGTCCTTGTACTTCCGTCCTTTTTCTGATAATCTCGGGGGTAAGAAGAAGATCACTAGCAAGCAGATGGCGAGCAAGATCATACCTACACCTGCTGCTACTTTTCCACTTCCTATGAGGAGGCCGCCGCATATGATGAAAGCTATCCCGACTGGTATCATCAACCAGTTGTGAAGTATCTTGGAAGACTGGGCATCATAAAGCTCTCGATCATGAACTTTAGCTTTTAACAGCTTCGCTGTACCAGCCATCGTCTTATAAAATTTTTCTTTCAGATCACTGAGTCGCACCTCTTCTCCGGTAGCGAAAAGGCCATCAAAGAGATAGTGCTGATAGTCTGGAGCATCGTCATTGAGATCCTTGAGTCGCCTAAAGATCATATCGCCAGATCCGTCACTGATCGGAGTCATTGATAAGATGCCTTTGTTGCCCCAGTAGGGTAGAAGTGATATGATATCTCGACGATTCACTTTGTAATCGAAAAAAGTACCTACTTCAGCAGGAGACATATCTGATGGAGGGTGCGTCTGTAGTGGCACCTCAGCATCATCGTAGCTAGATCTTTGATATCTGCGATAGAGACCAAGTAGTAGGGCTCCTATACCGATGGGTAGAGCATTCCACCAGCTTGTTGCCCAGTCCCACTTACTACTGTTATCAGTATAGTCAGATGAAGCGATATTACTTCGTGATGTATAGCTCGATAAGCCTTTTGGGATCTTCACTGCAAGAGTGATCCCTTCTTTTGGTCCGAGAGGTGATCTGTGCGCTCCAGATATGGTGCTGATGTCTTTGCGGACCACAACATCCGCACCTTCATTTCCCTCGGTACCCGAAAAGGCCCTAAAAGCATATAGGCTGTCAGCCCAAGCCTCAGGAAACTCCACCTTGAAAGATGACCTTTCTATCTCATCATCACGATCAAAGGGTATGAGATTCCAGTAGAACTCGTCGTGATCCTCATACGTGCCAACGGCTCCTCGGACATCGTATGTCACTACATATTTTTGATCACCGATGATATAAGTGTTGGCATCACCAATACGGATGACTAGTTCGCCTCTTTCGCGAGTGACCTTATGCTTATATCCTCTGACGTTTACATTATCGATACTTATAGAGACCCGCTTCCCATCTATCTCATAGACGGTAGGTATAGCAGTAAATATGCCACGTCTTTTTTCTGAGAAGTTGACGTTGATTTCTTCGGTTACTCGAAAGCTGAGGTCTTCATTGACCTGGATCTTTACATCTTGATAAGGTACTGTGTAACCACCTTGGCCTTGTGATAAAAGGTAAAAGGGGAACAGGAGTAGTAGGTAGATTTGCAGGTTTTTCATAACTGTATAACATCATCGATGGTAGATAAAGTTCTTAGCTCTTGGAGCCTTCGACAAGATAAGACGACAGACCGACTGACGATCTAATCCAACCCATGTACCTCCCAATCCGACTTATAGTCTACATCTGAAAGCTTCGCTAGGACTCCATGTGATAATCCAAGTTCTCTTACACGAGACACAGTTGTCTCAAAGACATCATCTACGCTCCACGTCATCTTTTCAAAGAGATGAGCATGAAGGTTTTTCATACCCAATAGATAATACCCTCCATCAAATGTGGGGCCTATGACGACATCGTTATCATCTAGAGCTTGAAAAGCTTCTTCTATGATATCAGCACTTAGCTTTGGACAGTCACTACCAATAATGATCGCCTTCTCGTGCTCTTCAAGCGCTTTCGCAAATGCCGCTTTCATGCGACCGCCAAGATCACTGTCAGGTTGTTGGTATTTATCAAATGATGTGTTAGGCCACATATCGTCCGACTCGATCTTATCCGCGTACCACAGCAAGCGACTACAGTCCACTGACTCTGCCACATCGCGAGTATGCACGAGTAATCGGATATAAATCCTGAGTGCTTCTTGATCGCCTACATCAGCTGCTAGCCTAGTTTTGACCTTTCCAAGCTCTGGACGACGCACAAATATGATGAGAGACCTATTCTCCTTTCTCTTCATCTTCGTCTTCCTCCTTCAGCGATACCTCAGAGCCACTTTCTAATTCCTTAGATATAGCAGTGT
>CAZXIE010000070.1:0-18740 GCA_964640065.1 uncultured Saprospiraceae bacterium | reverse complement strand
TGCGCTTGCTACATTAATAATGTAGCTTGGTGTGATAGGCGTAGAATTAGACATGATTAAAACGTTACTAAGTGACTTAAAACTTGAAGTATTTTTTAAAGAATTCGCCTTTATATCTGGTAAGGCGGGACCTGATAGGTCAATTTTACGGCTAGGTAAATCGGCAGAATTTGCCTTAAATAGAGATGGAGGCCTAAGATCTCTCTTATCCTCGCTAGAGTAATATCCATCATCAGATGACGGACAGTTTGAACAAAAATTCATTGCGTAAAATGTTAACCTATAAATACGTATTTAATAGAGCTAACAATTGTTTTTATTGGGGCTTTGACCTTGATCCTAAAGAATCGAGTTCAATTAAGAAGACATCTTCAATCGCTTCCCCCACTACTCACCCCCACTACTTTTATCAAGTAATTTTCATAAGCTGCATAAATTACCGCTTCTGAGGTATCTAACATATTTCGAATATTCTAATATGTTAGATTTAATGGGAACTACTTTTGCGTATAGAGAAATCGACTTTTGATATCTGCTTTCTTAAGACTTTAGGTAACCTCAAATGTCACTAGAAAATAATCACATATTGCATTGAAGTTTGCCAGATAGCTGACACTTGGCCCGAGGCGAACTGTTAGAATGAGCTCTTACAGCTCCTTATCCTGTTAGAATGAGCTCTTAAAGCTCTTAATCTCCTTGAAGACTTTGGCTTTTTGTCTCTGTTCTTGAGGATGCATAGAATCATATTCTTCGATAAGAATGTGGCAGACCTCTTGGGCAGCCTTATCTCTGCCAGTTACTTTAAAGAACTTCGCAAACTCTAGTCGCTGCACATAGTGACTATAGCGAGCATCCATCTCCTTAAAGATCTCTTCTGCTTCTAGCATCATTCCTTCCTTATAAAGCGCCCAAGCGTATGCCGTCTTTTCTACTGACTTATCAAAAAGAGCTTTGCCATTGATGATCTTGGCATAGGAAATACAGTGCTCATAATCTCCCTCTTCGAAGCATATATCTACGAGTTTGATGAGGGTACCAAGATCTTCAGATGCATGACCTGACAAGCAGGATTCGTAGAGCTGCCTTGCCTCTCGAAACTCTTTATGCTTATAATATTCGTCCGCAAGCAAGACACGATTACGCATCGTATCTGCCACCTCAAGTTCCTTTTCTAATCGATTGATTTTGCTTTTAGACCCAAGAGTTGATTTGCTCACAGGCTTGTCTAGATAGCCATCGTGAGATTGGGTAAGGTTATACAGAAGGAAGGCCACACCTCCAAAAAGAGGAAAGCCAAGAATGACTAAAAACCAATATTTAGGCACCTCCTTCTTGTAGGCGATATACAGACAATAGGCATCCAACAAAAGAACGATCAAATATATTCTGGCCATAATATCAGCTTATAACATTTGCGAAAGCGGTATCAATGCGAATCTCTTAAAACTTCACTCCCACTGCTTCCTCTTAAAAATTTTAGATCTGCTCCGAGGTGGGATTCTTCGACATCTCTAATATACATACCCACATAACCTCTATCATATCCAAGATCAGGGGCGCTCCATAAAGCACGTCTTCTTTCAAGCTCATCCTCTTCCACAAGTAGGTTTAGTTTTCTCGCTGGCACGTCAACTTCGATCTCATCTCCATCTTGGACTAAAGCAAGCATGCCTCCAGATGCTGACTCAGGAGAGACATGTAGGAACACCGTACCAAAAGCGGTACCACTCATCCGACCATCTGATATCCTAACCATGTCAGTAACTCCCTTCTCAAGCAAGGCCTTAGGAACCGCCATATTACCAACCTCTGGCATACCAGGATAACCCTTGGGGCCAGCATTCTTGAGGACGAGTATATCACCTTCCTTCACGGGAAGAGTGACGTCATTGATCTTAGCGTGGTAGTCTTCTATATCTTCAAATACTACTGCCCTACCCTTATGTATCATCAGCTCCTTAGTTGCTGCCGAAGGTTTGATGATGGCACCATTCTTACATAGATTACCATAGACGACCGCGATACCCGAAGCATCTTGAAAAGGCTTGTCTCTGTTAGCGATGATATCTTCATTGTAGATCTCAGCTGCTGAGCAGTTCTCTCCTATCGATTTACCATTGACAGTGATGACATCATTGTGTAGCTCTTTATCCATCTGTCGGATGATAGCGGGCAGTCCACCAGCATAGTAAAAGTCCTCCATGAAGTAATCTCCAGAAGGCTGAAGGTTGGCCATCAAGGGTATATGGCTACCGATCTTATCAAAATCATCAAGAGAAAGACCCACTCCGATCCGTCCAGCGATCGCTAAAAGGTGAACTACAAAATTAGTAGAGCCTCCGATAGCAGCGTTTAATATGATAGCGTTCTCAAATGCTTCCCGAGTTAAGACCTTAGACATCGTTAGATCTTCTTTCACCATATCGACTATCCTACGACCCGTCAACTGTGATAGTACTTTTCGCCGACTGTCGGCAGCAGGTATAGCTGCATTAGAAGGCAAAGAAAGTCCCAGGGATTCTACCATGCAGGCCATCGTCGAAGCAGTGCCCATAACGGCACAATGGCCGCGACTTCTCGCCATACATCCTTCGGCAAGTCGGAACTCTTCATCTGACATCTCGCCAAGACGGTTTTGCTCTGACCATCTCCAAAGATCACTAGTTGCTACACTCTTCCCTCTAAACTTGCCAGTTAACATCGGTCCTCCTGACACAACTATCGTCGGTATATCTACGCTGGCAGCACCCATGATAGTGGCCGGTGTTGTTTTATCACAACCACAGAGTAAGACTACTCCATCGAGCGGATTAGCTCTTATGGATTCCTCGGTATCCATACTCATGAGATTGCGGAAGAGCATAGTCGTCGGCTTCATGAGCGTTTCGCCAAGTGACATGACTGGAAACTCAAGTGGAAATCCTCCAGCTTCTAGGACACCTTTCTTGACGGACTCTGCAAGCTCTCGAAAGTGAGCATTACAAGGAGTCAGCTCTGACCAAGTATTACATATACCTATCACTGGCTTCCCTCCAAATGCATCATCTGGGATGCCTTGATTTTTCATCCAAGCGCGGTAGATAAAGCCATCTTTTCCTTTTCGTGCGAACCACTGCTTGCTTCTTAACTCTTTCATGTGTTGACTTACTGAGCCCGTAAGATAGGTTTCGCAGATAAAATCCGAACACCGTCGGACAGAGTTTCTATATTAATGTTCTTATGAAAAAAATTCTACTCAGCATATTACTACTGATCATAGCCGCTATCGCGTATCTCATTATCACCTATGGCCCTCAGCTTCCTATAGCTAATGGATACGCTGCCAAGCGGATGTGTTCTTGCACCTTTCTATCAAAGCGAACACAAGAAAGTATACAAAATGAAGATCTCGCAATAGGCCCTCTTTCCTTGCCTACGAGTAAGATTGATCACCAGAAAAAAGAGGTTACGTCTACGCTTTATGGATTAGCAAGTAGAACCGCAGTATACCGCGGAGGAGTCGGGTGCATACTTCTAGATGGTGATGATGACTATGATACCCGCCTAAGTCTTCCTGGTCATCAAGCCTCTTCTGCTAACTGGCCCTTAGGGACTGGCACTTCTTATGATAGTCTTCCCACTTCCGTAAATATGGATTTGCTCAATGTGGCGATCAATGAAAACTTCGATGCTGGATTAGCCATGGATAGTATGAAGACTCGTGCCATCTTAGTAGCTAAGGGTGGACAACTGTTAGCTGAGAAGTATGCTAATGGATATAACAAAGACACCAAAGTCATAGGATGGTCCATGTCTAAAAGTATAACGGCGACGATGATCGGCATACTGGTCAAGCAAGGCAAGCTATCGTTAGGGGATGATCACTTATTCGAAGAATGGCAGGATGGACGTAGTGATATCACTCTGAAAGATCTACTTCAGATGCAAAGTGGGTTAGCATGGTCGGAGAACTATGGTACAATGAATGATGTAACAGAGATGCTCTATACATCTGAAGATGCGACAGTGATACCAAAGTCAAAGGAGTTGGCACATGATCCTGGATCGCACTGGTATTACAGTAGTGGGACTTCTAATCTCTTATGCAATATTGTCAAAGATAAAATCGGTGATAGTGAGCGATATCTACGCTTCCCATATGACAGTATTTTTTATCGTGTCGGCATGTATAATACGATCATGGAGACTGATGAAACTGGCAACTATATTGGGTCGTCATATACCTATGCTTCTGCAAGAGACTGGGCTAGGTTTGGTCAGTTATATCTGAATCAAGGTAATTGGTATGGAGATCAAGTCGTAGATACAAGCTGGGTAGACTTTGTTTCTGCGCCCAATGCTCACAGTGATGGCAAATATGGAGGTCAGTTTTGGCTCAATGCTGCACCATCTATATATCCCGATGCCCCTGAAGATATGTTTAGCTGCCAAGGATTTGAAGGTCAAGCAGTTTATATCATACCGAGCTATGATCTAATCATTGTCAGACTAGGTCTGGCAGAAGAACCCTACTACGACTTTAATAAGATGTTGAAAGGCATACTGGCAGCCTTTGAGCCTGTGGATGAGCCAAGAGTTATCAAGTAGAGCTTTTCTTGGCGTCTTTTTTGAGGCATATCACATGTATGCCCGCAAAGAAGACTCATAACGTCTATGTAGTAGAGCTTGATAAGAAGGTCTGGACTGATAGTTGGAAGTTTAGATCTGCTAACCCTCACTATAGAGGAATCTCTCAGTGTCTATATGTGGGTATGACGAGCCATCAGCCACAAGAAAGATTCGAAAAGCATAAAAGCGGTTATCGTAATAAGAAGGGCATTAAGATTTCATCTTGGTATGTCGAGAAATATGGCAAATATCTTCGTCCCAGTTTATATGGACCTCTGAACCCACTTACTCGAAATCAAGCAAAAAGAATCGAAGTTAGCTTAGCTGAGAGTCTTCGGAAAAGGGGGTATGCTGTCTGGTATAATTAGTGAATGCCTATAGCGTAGCTCTATGACATTGCTGATCACTCGAACTCAGTACGACAGCCGATGATACATTAAAGACTGTTTTTCGCATGTAAAGTCCTTCCCTTGGCTCATTGCTATGATCTATCATCAGTTTTCATGTTTAATCTTCCTTGTCACTTTGCCAGTCGCGGCAAAATAACCAAAACGCTTGTCGTACTAATATCCGCTTTGATAATACCTAATCGCCTCGTTTTCATTGCAGGCTCACAACCTTATCGTTTGATAATTTCCCGCCCACAAACCAACCACGCAAAAATTATCTCTTATGGCAGATCGGACTACGACCTATCACGCTTTGGCGTGATTTAATATGTTCCTGTAGGTTTCCAGCCTCAGCAACTGGCAAAGTAAAAACAAAGAGAATTTGTAAGGTCTGAGCTCATGAGCGCACTTAGTTAGTCGATCTTTTCTAGAGCTTTGTCTAAGCAAATCTTACTAAGATTACCCGTCTTATATATTTGGTCATAGTTCACATCACACTACTATGAGATACAATCTAGAAGAAAGAGCACGCAAGAAAGTCCGGTCATTAAGAAGGCTCTATATCCACATGTCACTTTACTCGATCATGAGTGTCTTTTTCTTTTTGATGAATGTAGTTACCAGTCCTTTTGAGATGTGGTTTTTCTTTCCCCTTCTTCCTTGGGGAGCGGTGTTAGCCTTGCATTATGTCCTTGTCAAAGGAATTCCAGCTACAGGTATCCTATCAAAAGAGTGGGAAGAAGAAGAGTATGAACATCAACTCAACATACTTGAAGGAAACTACTCGCATCCATTTTTAGATGAGCCCAAAGAGGAGAACTATCTCAAGTATCAAGAGCTAAGTAGGGAAGAAATGGCCATCCTAAGAGAAGGCTTACCTGACTAGCAAAGTCATCACAGTTCTAAAGGAGTATAAGGCATGTCAAATGCATGAGCTACTGCCTTATAGACAATCTTTCCTTCGACTACATTCAGACCTTTGCGGAGAGGCTCACTGTCTTTACAAGCTTGCTTCCATCCCTTATTAGCTAGTTGGATGGCATGATGTAATGTTGCGTTAGTTAGTGCTATAGTGGAGGTGTATGGTACGGCACCTGGCATATTGGCCACACAATAGTGTATCACTCCGTCTATAACAAAGGTCGGATCTTCATGAGTAGTAGGTCGACATGTCTCTATACATCCTCCTTGATCGACTGCTACATCTATCAAGACAGCACCATCTTTCATCTCTTTGAGCATTTCTCTAGTGATAAGCTTCGGTGCTTTTGCACCAGGTATCAGTACTGCTCCAACGATGAGATCTGCTGACATGCTGAGCTTCTTGATGTTGTAGCTGTTACTATACATCGTACTAACATTATCAGGCATGACATCTTCGAGATATCTCATGCGATCTAGATCTATGTCTAGGATGATGACATCAGCTCCAAGGCCGGATGCCATCTTAGCGGCATGTGTACCGACGACTCCACCTCCTATTACAACCACTTGCGCCGGCAATACTCCCGGTACTCCGCCTAACAAGATACCTCTGCCTTGCATCGGTTTTTCTAGATACTTAGCACCGTTTTGTATCGACATCCTCCCCGCCACTTCAGACATCGGTACAAGTAGTGGTAAAGATCCATCTGCATTTTGTACAGTCTCGTAAGCAATACAGATAGCACCACTCTTAACCATGGCTTCAGTAAGTGGTTGGTAAGATGCAAAATGAAAATAGGTGTATAAGATCTGACCTTTCCTTACCAAACTATATTCACTTTCGATAGGCTCTTTCACCTTGATGATCATATCACCTGTGGCATAAACATCTTCTATGGTTGGAAGTATCGTAGCGCCTGCACCTGCATACTGCTCATCACCAAATCCTGTTCCCTCTCCTGCGGTGGACTGTACATAGACTTCATGGCCATGTCGAGTTAGGGCTGTTACTCCTGAAGGCGTAAGTGCCACTCTATTCTCACTCGGCTTAATTTCTTTCGGAAGACCTATTTTCATATGAAGTGATTTTATATATGTACGATTATCAGTTAAATTTATTGCTAGATACTCATCTAGAATCTAATTTGACTCAATATGTGGGTTGATATATCTGAAGTAATCTTTCAAGATGTCTATGTTCACTTCTCGTGGCGTATGTATCTCAAGTATCCCAGTATTCGTCGAGGAGTACAATGCTTTTAATCCTTCTAACGTGGTCTTCTCATCACTTGCTTCGAAGTAGTCTACCTTATGCATCTTAGCCAGATCCTTTGCCTTCGTTCTATGGGTTGCCTCAAAATGCTCTGCTAGGTGATCAGTCTTATCCGGGCCATTTACATACCTAAAGATGTTGCCTCCTTCATTATTGATCATGATGATCTTGAGGTTATCACTTAAGTGATGATGCCATAGAGCATTACTATCATAAAAGAATGCTAAGTCTCCTGTGATCAGAGTAACCACCTCGTCTGTGATGTATGCGTAACCAGCAGCAGTAGATGTGCAACCATCTATACCACTGATGCCTCGGTTACATTTGTAGACCAAGTCTGCGCTTGGTGGAAATAACTGAGCATATCTTACAGGTGTACTACTCGCAACATGCAATATCCCAGCAGGGATATGACTGACTAATAAATCAAAAACTTTAAGATCACACCAGACTACTGACTGGAGATACTCTGTGTGCTTGGCAGCAGTATGACTTTCTCTTGTGATCCACTTGGCCTTGTAATCGCTATCTACTCCTTGTACTTCAAAATTTAGAAGCAAGTCGAAAAGATAGCTAGGTTCTAATGGCAACATCCGGGTCAGCGCCTGATAGGTATCTATATAACTGTCAAAGGGATCGACATGCCAGTGTTGTGGGACTGACATCTGACGAAGCATAAACCTGATCTTCTTGCTGACTATAGATGCACCACAGGATAAAATGAGGTCGGGAGCAAACTCTCCATACTCTTCCTTAGCGATACTATCGATAACACGGTCGATAGAAGGGAGCACATCTTTAGCATTCACATTTGAAGTAGTCTCTGTAAGTACGACAACATGAGGTAGTTGTGCTATTTTTTGGATCACCTTGTCAAATCTCTGATCGCCTTCTTTTTGCCCTATTACGAGTAAGACTTTTTTGGCTTTCGACCATTCTTCTTTTAGTTCATTTACGTAAGTGGTTTGGATAGATCTATCAGGATCCTGATAGTGTATAATCTTAGGATCGATGATGTCATCAGCCTCTGTCATCTCATATAATGGCTCGCGCATCGGCACATTGATATGGACTGGACCATTGGAACCGGAAGAGGCTAGGTTGATCGCTTCATTGACTATACGGTCGTTGAACCAGAGGTGCTCTTGTTGCTTCGGTTCTTCGAAGAGCTCAAAGCTCTTCTTGATATAGTTAGCATACATGTCACGCTGTTTCATCGTCTGTCCAGCTCTTTGATCTACCCATTCTAGGGGTCGATCAGCTGTCAATACAAGCAAGGGCACTTTTTGATAATAGGCCTCAGCTATCGCTGGAGCATAATTAAGTCCCGCGGTACCTGACGTGCAGATGATGATGGTAGGCTTACGAGTTTGCTGTGCGATACCTAAGGCAAAAAAGGCAGCGACTCGTTCATCAGGAATATTCAGACAATCAAAGAAAGGGTCATTAGCAAAGGAGATGGTGAGGGCTGCATTACGGGATCCCGGTGAGATCACTACGTGCTGAAGACTTTTAGCCTTACATACTTTGACTAATCGCGCTATGGATTCCTTAGCGGATATCTTACCCATGTATCGTTGAATTAATCACTGACAACATCGTCTGAGCTTTTAATTCTGTTTCGTCCCACTCTGCGGTGACATCAGAATCAGCTGTTATACCTCCGCCAAGATAGAGTACATAGTGATCTTTGTATATTCTCATAGAACGAAGATGAACATATAAGCCCTTCTGCTCCTCGATGCCCCAAGGTCCAAGAAATCCACAGTAGTGCTCGCGATCATGCTTTTCCTCTTTATCTATCCAATCTTTGGCAAGAGTCTGCGGACGTCCGCAAATAGCAGGTCCAGGATGTAGACGATTGATCAGATTGATGGATTCTGAAGATCCATTGATCTTATATGTAGAGCGTAGGTGCGCCATAGTACCAGCCTTCACAGTATGAGGACCTTCTTTTATAAAGTCCAATGCAAGGTCATGACAAGCCTCTTCTACATACTCTTCGATGACGCCTTGCTCATGTCTCTCTTTAGCAGTCCATGGTACATCCGACAAGGTCCGCCCTTCGATCGGAAGAGTACCAGCTAATGCCATCGTCTTTACGATGTCTCTCTCCGCCGTTATCAAAACTTCAGGAGTAGCTCCACACCACGTTCCTTTACCCGGTATGTTATACATGAATGTGAATGCCCCAGGGTATGTCTTATAGAGCGCAGTAAAAAGCTCAAAGAGGTCGTCTTCATCTCGTTGTACCACTTTGACCTTAGAGATGACTGCCTTTTCAAATTCATTAGCTTTGATGGCATCGACAGTCCGTTGGATCGTCTCTTCGTAGTCACCCCTTGGTGAAGATGTCAACTGGCAAGAGTCCGTTACTTCATATGCCCAAGCTGTATTCTTGTATGTTCTTTTTGGCTTTATGTAGATCCTAGGGTCTCTTTTTTTATCCCAACCTTGAAGCATAAAACACGGTTCTTTTGATAATCCTTTCATCTCTTCTCCTATCATAAAGAGATAATCGTTTGATCCTGGCAAACTATAGGCTATCCAGAGATCATCTTCGCGAAGGTGGATCATATGTTCTCTACTTATCTTCTTCACTTATTCAACACACAGATTACGACTTAGTTGCTAGATCGTATCGACTAAAATCTCGTATAATTTTACCGCTACCAGTCTGCTTTAATTGGCCAACAAAAAATACTTCTGCAGGCCTCCAAAGCTTGGGAAGTCGATCGATGATCGCAAGTATACCTTCCTGATCAGACTCGGACCCTTCGGTGACCAATACGGGTTCTTCTCCAACTTGTGGATTTGATCTTTTCCCGACGAAAAACCTCATGGATAAGGCAGAGGCAAGTTGGGACTCTATGAGTTCTGGATGAAGCTTTACTCCTCCACGATTGATCACATGGTCAGCTCTACCCTTCCAGATGAAGGAGTGATCATCGATTAAGTCCACCACATCTGTCGTCTTCACTCTAGTCTCATCTAGGTGATCCGCATCGATCACTAGACAGCCATCTTCGATCTCAAAGCGCACTCCTGATAGTGCCGTGTAGTGCTCATCAGCTGAAGGATGATTAAGTGATTTCATAGCTATGTGAGTGATCGTCTCTGTCATGCCGTATGTGGCATAACACTTTGTATCAAGTTGCATAATCTTCCTCTGTAATCCAGGCGATATAGGTGCACCACCTATGATGAGTAGATTTACATTCGATATGGCCAATCGAGATTGGCTGAGTGTTGTCTCAAGTTGTAGTGGGGTCATAGCACTAAAATCAAATTGGGAAGTAAGGGCTATGATGGACTCAGATAAATCTAATTTGGGTTCTATACAAGTGAGATCTAAGTCAGACACGAGAGCTCTGTAGATCATCATACGTCCAGCGATATATCCTGCTGGTAATACGTTGAGCGCCCTTTGTCCTTCACTTAGTCCTAGATATTGGGCGGTCTTTTCAGCACTTCTTATCATAGAAGTCTTGGAGTTTTTAATCCTCTTCGGAGTGCCTGTCGATCCGGAGGTTTGCACTGAGATGTGGGCTTTTTCGTCGTACCAGTCTGCAAGTGCAGCAGCTACATCAGATATCCAATTCTCTTGATGGTCAAGATTGTCCTTGTACCACTTTCGTAAATGTTGTTCTTCTATAACCTCACCTCCTATCCTTAGTCTCATGATATCACTTTTAAGTAGTCCCAAGGCATGGAAGTATCATACCAAAGTTGGCCCTTGCGCATGACGAGAGGGCTCGGTATGTTATTAGTAAACAACCCTCCAGTGCCTAGGCCTTGAGGCATGTCAACATCTAGAGTAGCAGTCCATTGAGCGATGGCATTGAGTCCTACATTGGATTCTAAGGCCGAGGTTACCCACCAGCCTATACCGAGCGAATCCGCTAAGCTGATCCATGATTCACTTGCTTTGATACCACCTAGCAAACTTGGTTTTAGGATGATGTACTGTGGTTGTATCTCACTTAGCAAGGCTTCTTGCTCACTACTTCTCACGCCTATCAATTCTTCATCGAGGGCTATGGGTAATGGGCTTTCTTGGCAGAGTCTTGCCATCTCGGGCCATTGCTTTTGTTTGATAGGCTGCTCGATGGAGTGTATATCATACTCTGATAATCTTTTCAATTTTTCTAAAGCTGTAGTCGGATGAAAAGCACCATTGGCATCGACGCGGAGTGTTATGTCTGCTACACTAAATTCTCTTCTGACTCCTTGTATGATGGCTAGCTCTTCTTCAAAACCGATCGCTCCGATCTTCATCTTGATACACGAAAATCCAGCAGCTATCTTCTGCTTGATTTGCTCCTTCATGAAGTCTGGTGATCCCATCCATATGAGTCCATTGATAGGTATCCCAACTGATCCGTCTAACCAATCACTTGGATAGAGCTGATGAGGGGGACCAGGGCCAGCACTTTCTTGCCAAGTCTCTACTCCAAATCTCACTGCTGGATAAGCACTTGAGATAGGCGTGTTATTTTCAAAATGATCATCAAGTATAAGAGGTATCTGGGATGATAGATCTGGACTTAACCCTTCAATGACGCTGCATTCTCCTATGCCTTTGATCTTTTCATTTTCTATTGAAATGATGAACCAGCTCGGTTTATCCGTGAGTATTCCTCTCGACGTCCCACTGGGTCGCTTAAAGAGAAGATTATGTGGTACAACAGATGTCGCCATAGATCACAAAAGTAACAGCTCCTCTAAAAAATAGATCATCAGTACGAGAAGGAAAAACACACAAGTATATTAGCTACATGAATGAGACTTTATCAAAGCCCCTAAGCGATGCCTATGATATAGATGCATTTGAGAAGGTGGGTCATCAGTTGATTGATTTCCTTGGCCAACATTTACGTAAGTGTAAAGAAGGAAATAGCAAGGTCATAACCTATGTCGAACCTGAGGACGAATATGCTTATTGGGCTGACTATGAAATGGAAAGTCCCATGGGTTTTTATGAAGATCTGATCAGTAGGACCATCCATACACATCATCGCAGATATATCGGACATCAAGTATCAGCGCCAGCCCTTATCAGCTCTTTGAGTGGACTCGTCTCCGAATTACTTAATGCAGGCATGGGCATCTATGAGATGGGTGCTGCAGCGACGGCGCTAGAAAAAATCGTCATCCAGGAGTTTTGTCAAAAAGTAGGTTTTGGTGAAGAAGAGGGTGATGGCTTTCTAACTTCTGGAGGCACACTTGCCAATCTAACCGCACTTCTAGCAGCTCGCGCTTCACTCGGAGAAAACCAGACGGGAAGAGAGGTCATCCTTGTATCAGACCAAGCCCACTTCTGTATAGACCGCGCCGCCATGACGATGGGTATGAATACAGATCAAGTTGTTAAGATCCCATCAACAGCTGATTACACCATCGATATAGACAAGTTAAAAAAGAGCATATTCTCAGCTCAAGAATCTGATCAGAAGATCATGGCCATCGTCGGATGTGCATGCTCGACTTCCACAGGCAGCTATGACGATCTCGAGGCACTTGCAGATCTGTGTGAAGAGCATGACATCTGGTTGCATGTGGATGGAGCGCATGGAGGTGCAGCAGCGTGGAGTGAAAAGTATAGCCATGTTGTATCCGGTATGTCTAGAGCTCAAAGTGTCATCATAGATGCTCATAAGATGATGATGACGCCAGCACTTGCTACTGCCGTCTTGTTTAAGCAACCTAGTGATTCTTATAAGGCGTTATCGATAAAGGCGGATTACCTCTGGAAGAGATCAGATGGAGAGTGGTACCTCTTAGCCAAGAGAACTTATGAGACTACGAAGTTGATGATGTCGGTGAAGATATATTCGCTATTGAAGATGCATGGACATCAGGTCATCGATGATTTTGTCACCAGGCAATATGATTATACTCGATACTTTGCCAATGAGGTAGCCAAGAAGGACAATCTTGAATTAGCTCATCAGCCTATGTCTAATATCGTTTGCTTCCGATATCTGCCGGATGGAAGAGCAGATGCTAATGAGGTAAATAACCTCATCCGAGCCAAGCTTCTAGAGTCAGGAGTATACTATATCGTACAAACTGTACTCCACGAAAAAACTTATCTACGGATTACTATTATGAGTCCATTTACTGAAAAAAATGACTTAGATCATCTCATAAATCTCACTTTTTCTACCGGAAAACAAGTAGAAAAATCCCTGAATCAATGAAAACCCCTAGTGTGAAATGGGTTAGTTCTATTAAATTGGCTTGATACTTGATGTATATAGAGCAGTGTTAGAGCGAACTCTGGGTGCAAAGATATTGTTCATATAGTAAACAAGGTAATAATGAGTTACCAACCACCAACAGAAGTAATAGGCAACACTATCGAAGCATGGGATCAGTTTTATGCTGATCACTTTCAGTGGATTTATAGCCATGCCCTAGATGTCTGTCATAACACACTGAAAGCTAAAGAGTTAACTGAAAAACTCTTTGTCAAGCTTTTCTTTACAGATCCAGAAGTATTGATTAACAGAGATGTTGAGAAGTGCCAAGGGCACCTTGCAGTGTTCTTCCCATACCTCGGTATCATGGTTAATCCAAAGAAAAATTTGAACGCCGGAAGGCTACTAAATCTGTACTACAACCCTAACTAGGGCGTAAATAACAGAAACTTAACAAAGCATAAAAAAAGGGCTCCGATATAATCGAAGCCCTTTTTTAGTATAGGTATGTTATTTTCTTAAGCCATAAGCGTCTGAAGCTTCATAGCTAATCCCATATCTCCTGAGATCTTGATCTTACCACTCATAACTGCCATCATCGGATTCACATCCCCACTTTGAAGTCCTTGAAGAGTTTCAAGGCTTGTGGTGATCGTACAATCCGCTTCGTTGTCATCTGTAGTAACGACATTCGTGTCGCCAGTACCATCCACGAAGATGGTATGCTCATCAACTTTCATTTTAAGTTTAGCACCTATTGGGTCGACTCCTGATGCTTTTTCGTTGAGTGTTTCTAAGACTGCTGTAATATCCATTTTTCTTTACTACTTAAGTTATCTAATTAGGCGAAAGCTACTGCTTCTTTTCCTTCTTCCACTATAGTTAATCTCTGTGGGTCCAATAAAGTTTCATAAAGACCGCGAGTCTTAGATAATTCATACTTAAAGAAGTACTTCATCGTGTGTATCTGAGCTTCATAAAACTCCTGAGTTCTTACAGTCTTACCTGTTACGATCGCTTGCTTAGCCTTCGTAGCCATCTCCAGCCACTGCCATGCGATAACGATGGTACTCATGTACTCCATGAATATGGTCGCATCTGCTAAAAACTCCTCAAACTTACCTTGCATCGCAAATCCCATCAAGTGTCCTAATACTTTCTCAGTCTCCTTCATCAATCCACCAAGTTTCTCTGCGTGCGGTTGTAACTCATCATAGGTCATCGCGGCTCCGATGGTATTCTTCATCTCACCTACTAGGTACTGGACTGCTGCGCCATTATGCATTGTCATCTTTCTGCCAAGAAGATCTAAAGATTGGATACCAGTAGTTCCTTCATATATAGCGGTAATACGGACATCTCTATAGTACATCTCTAGAGGGAAGTCCGTAGTAAATCCATAGCCTCCTAAGACCTGCATCCCATTACTGATGGAGATATTACCCATCTCAGATGGATAGGTCTTTGCGATAGGTGTCAGTAACTCTAGTAATAAGTGATACTTCTCTCTCTCGGCCTCATCTTTCACATGATGTGAGAGGTCCAAATACTTACCGCATAAGAGTAGTAGACTTGCACTACCTTCTACTACGGCCTTTTGTAGCATGAGCATCCTACGTACATCAGGATGATTGATGATTAATGTTTGTCCAGCATTGATGTTTTTGCCTCCTGAGCCATCCAGTTTTCTTCCTTGTGGTCTCTCCTTAGCATATTGGAGTGATGCCTGATATGCAGCAGAAGCTATAGCTGCACCCGTAAGTCCTACTTCAAGGCGAGCACCATTCATCATCTGAAACATATACTTGAGACCCTTATTGACATCTCCTACTAGATAACCTTTGCAGTCTTGCTTGTCGCCAAATACTAGGTGTGTCGTAACATATCCGCGCTGACCCATTTTTTCAAACTCTCCAGCACAAAACACATCGTTAGACTCAAGTCCAGAATCTGTGATTCTCTTCTTTGGAACCACGAAAAGCGAGATGCCCTTGGTACCTGCGGGTGCTCCTTCGAGTCTAGCTATCACTAGGTGCACGATATTCTCAGCACACTGATGCTCTCCAGAGGAGATAAATATCTTTTGACCAGTGATAGAATAAGTACCGTCACCATTATCTTTTGCTGAAGTCGTAATATCAGAAAGTGAGCTTCCGGCTTGAGGCTCTGTGAGAGCCATCGTGCCACCCCACTTACCAGCCATCATATTAGGTACATAGGCATCGAAGAGTTCTTTTGAACCAAAAGATCTAATCAATCCTGCTGCACCTGCTGTAAGGCCGATATATCCCACTGCTGAACTGTTAGCTGCTGTGGTTATAAAGTTCGCTGCGATGGTAGCCATATGAGGCATCTGCGATCCACCCTCTTCATAATCGAAGTGGCTACAGATATAACCATTCTCTCCAGCAGTCTGTAGGACACGCTCTACTTGCGGGTGACAAGTGATGGTACCGTTATCATACTTAGCACCATGTCTATCCATCTCCACTACGTATGGGAAGAGTTCTTTATCAGACCATGCCTTGGCCGAATCTAATAGTAACTCAACACTCTCCTTATCGTAATCCGAAAATCTCTCTAGTGCAAAGATGTCTTCCATATCGTGCACCTCGCTCAGTAAAAACTTAAGGTGGTCTACACTTACATATTCAGCCATGATATTCTACTTTACTTTGAGTATAAATTTACATCAATCCTAATTGTCATACACGCCAATAATGTCAGGAAAACGTCTAGAAAATTGGCACTTTAAGCAGCGAACACGTCCAAATAGAACAGGGCACACTGCTTACAAGTGCCATATTACTATGAGTATCTGCTGAATATGACTAATTAGACAAGGCTACACCTTTAGTAAAGCACAGATGCCAATATCAACAGAATTATGGTTCTAAGACTCCGAAAAGTTCATTGAGATAATATTCTCTAGTCGTGGTGTTATAATTATCACGGCAGTTGCCGAGTCCACTTCTCATGATGCTGGTGTAGGTTCTATTAGCTAAGCAACCTTCTTCGTGATCGCGACCAAGAAAACAATGACCCAGCTCGTGAAAGACAATGTACTCGCGTGCAAGAAATGAAGAGTTATCCCAGAACGATTCGTCTATGACCACATCGCGAAAGTTAGTTCTCCCTCCATAAGTACACGTACCTGCGATATCTTCTTCATGGATTTCTTCTATCGTACCTCTGATCGTCGTAGCATTCAGTTCTACCTGAAGTCCTCTCTCTTCTGCAGCTTCTTCAAATGCCACGAAATGAGACCACAAGGCTTCATCAACTAAAGGGAATTCTTGAACACTTTGCTCTTCGATGACAGATAAATCTTCATCAATACAAGCACCAAAAAAGACTAGGAATACAAACAGGATAATAGATTCTACCGCTTTCATAGAGTAACTATTTACGTAAGTGAGAAAGAGTAGAGTTATCAGTCTATAGGATATAGTTGTTTGTTGGATTAAGTAACTACAACAAACCGGCCATTATTGTGAGCTGTCCAAAATTCACTCAGCTGCGAGTGCCGTCTCGCAAAGAGAAAGACTTAGCTCTCTTAGGGACTGTAGGTTTACATTAAGTACAGGAGAGTTATTAGAACCAGTCGCAGATAACAGCTTAATATAACCTGTGACCATCGTCCAACCTTGAATCGTATGTAGCATGGGATCGGCATCCTTTCGGATACTTCCGTCCTTCTTTCCGCGCTCGATTTCTTGTGCCGTTAGCTTGAGTGGTAAGTTTTGGATATCCTGGATGCGTATAAAGTATGAGCTATTAGCGATGGCGGATTTGTCTTCACTAGATACTGCCTTGAGTGACATCGATCTTATGGTACCGAAGTAGTCTAGCATCGCCTCAGAATACAGAAAATTGCGTTCACAAAAATCAAAGAAGCTTTCGAATATGGCTTTAGTAGACACTAAACCTGAATCAGACTTATGTCGATCTACTGCGTCATAGAATACTTCGGCTAGTGCTTGAAATGCACGATATATAACAGCGAAGTACAGTGCATCTTTAGAGTCGAAGTAGCTGTACAGCGTCACCTTGGTGATCCCCGCTTCTTTGGCTATCTCTTCCATCTTAGAACGCTGATAGCCATGATCGGCCATGATACGGATGGCTGCATCTATAATACGGTGTTCTTTTGCTCGCCTTTTTGCGGGATCCATGCGGTAGATAGTAAAGTACTACAATTGTAGTGGTTTTAGGACAGAGCGAGAAGTATATGAGATATATCTAGTTTCACTTACGTAAATGCTCAAAATGAAAAAACCCTGATCACACAAGTGACCAAGGTCAAATTTATTACCCCAAAAAAACCAATTGTTATCAGATTAGAGCCAAAATTCATGCCGATATGCCAACTTAATGTCATTTATCTTGCAATCTTAACATATAATGAAAAATTAAAATATATAAATGCCTCATTATACAGAATATAGGCTCGAGCTAGACCCCATACTTAGGATATACTGTGAGTCACATACTTCTGCTCCTAGGAAAGAACTCAACGATATCGAGCGCAAAACCAACCTAACACAGGTTAAAAGAATGGATGCCTCTGATATGTTGCAAGGCAGATTACTCAGTATGTTCAGCCATCTACTTCGTCCTGATCTCATAGTTGAGATAGGTACTTTCACCGCCTATGCTACGGGTTGTCTCGTAGAAGGATTACGTCCAGATGGCAAGATCATCAGCATAGAAAATAAAGAATTGCATCGCAAGACAATTCTAGACAATCTCGAACAGCTCGGCATCTCAGATCGCGTCGATATGCGTTTTGGTGATGCCCAACCGATATTAAAGGAGATAACTGGACCTATCGATCTCGTATTTATAGATGCTGCTAAGCATGAGTACTCGGACTTTTTTGACATTGTTATTGATAAAGTAAGAACAGGTGGTCTCATCCTTGCAGATAATACACTCTGGAAAGGACGGGTACTTGAAGAAGAAAAAGATCGAATGGCTACCTCCGTAGATGAGTTCAATAAAAGAATGTGCGATGATCCACGAGTAGAAGTGCTCGTTCTCCCCTATCGCGACGGCCTATCTATCATCCGAAAAAAATAATGATCTTTTGAACGGCGGAATCTACATACATATCCCCTACTGCCGCAAGGCGTGTCACTACTGCAACTTCCACTTCAGTACCAATCTCAAAACAATAGACCCTCTAGTCAGTGCTATAGTAAAAGAGATACAAGAAAAGAGCAAGCAGGACATACTGTCTTCGGTAGAGACTATCTACCTCGGTGGTGGGACACCATCCCTTCTTACTCTCCAGCAAATGACATCCATCTTTGATGCCATCAGGACATCATATCAGATTTC
>CAZXIE010000069.1:0-18773 GCA_964640065.1 uncultured Saprospiraceae bacterium | reverse complement strand
AGCCAAAGTTCCTCGCGCTTTACAGTCATAAGTGATGGAAAATGAGCATTTTTGTGACTCCAATTTTCAGCCTTATACGTAACAGGTAGACTTTTGATTGCATGGTAAAGATAGAGTTAGACATAGTAGCATTATCGCATAGCGTGACACAGTCACACAACTACGCCGTAGTGCTAGGTGAGGTAAATGGTAAACGAAGACTCCCTGTAGTCATCGGTGGATTTGAAGCACAAGCTATCGCTGTAGCTATGGAGCAGATAGCTCCTAACCGTCCTCTTACGCACGATTTATTCAAAAATACGTTGGAGTCTTTCGATATCGATCTTCAGGAAGTTGTGATCAATAACTTACTCGATGGAGTCTTCTATGCGAAGTTGGTTTGCCTTAAGGATGGGGAAGAATTCGAGATTGACTCTCGGACTTCTGATGCTATTGCTATGGCTGTGAGGTTTGATTGTCCGATCTACACGTTTGAGTTTATTATGGATTCAGCAGGCGTTGAGCTAGAGGATGGTGATGATGAAGAGACGATTACTCGAGGTAAGACCAGAGCTCCAGAGTCCAAGAAAAAGGGAGTGGGTATCTCTTCTATGTCAGAAGCAGAACTCCAAGAAACGCTCGATGACGCTTTGGCTAAAGAGGATTATGAGAGAGCTGCCAAGATCAGAGACGAGATGATCAAACGTAAATCCGAAAAATCATAGCCATTTGGCTAGTCCATTTTCTCAAGTATTTCTTTGACTTTATCTATATCACTGTTGCTGATATCTCGATGGAGTACAAACCTTACTTCTTGAGGTCCAAACTGCGTAGCGCCGATACCGTTTTCTTTTAACTTATTTACGAAAGTGGGAGTATCGATCTCATCTCTCAAAGCAAAGATGACGATGTTCGTATGAACTGGTTTTACATGGTCGACGTAATCCTTCTCTACAAGTAAGGCGCCTAATTCCTTCGCTCTTTGATTATCGATCTGGAGGTCTTGGACATGATGATCTAGCGCATAGCTACATGCCGCAGCGAGATATCCAGCTTGTCGCATACCTCCTCCCATGACTTTGCGGAGTTTGCGTGCTCGCTTGATATCTGCTTGATCACCGATCAAAAGTGACCCAACCGGAGCGCCAAGACCTTTCGATATGCAGATAGATATACTATCAAAGCAGGCACCTATATCTTGGGTTTTCTCTTGTGTCTCTACGAGTACATTGAAGAGCCGCGCGCCATCGAGATGAAGCTTCAGCCCATGCTCTTTACAAGTGGATTGTATCGGTTTGATTTCATCGACGGTATAGTAACTTCCACCACCTTTGTTACAGCTATTTTCAAGTACAACGAGGCTCGAGTTCGGTAACCAATCATAGTCTGGTTTCACCGCTTGACTCACTTGCTCAGCGGTGATCTTCCCGTAACTCCCTTGGATGAGATTCATCGATACGCCTGCATTGTATGCATAGCCACCAACTTCGTACAGATGAACATGAGAGTAGTGGTCACAGATCACTTCATCGAGTGGCTGCGTGTGCATCTTGATGGCGATCTGATTAGTCATCGTCCCTGAAGGGCAAAAGACCGCCGCCTCCTTGCCAAATAACTTCATCGCTTTGGCTTCGAGTGCATTGACACTCGGATCTGCACCAAATACGTCATCTCCAACTTCAGCTGCCATCATCGCCGCCAGCATCTCGGCAGTAGGTTTTGTTACAGTATCTGATATGAGGTTTATCATGATGTGCGCTTTCGAGTGGTAAGATATGACTTTGTAGATCTTCATTTTTCCACTTTCGTAAATGTTTATCTCAGAACCTCTTGAGGGCCACAAAACGTCATATTTTAATCTTTAAATCATATCAATAAGGCTCCTTTAATCATTATATCTTTGCAGCTCAATGAATCCACATGGATCTCAGACGAATGGGGACATGATGGAGGCGCATTATTTATATGAAGCACATCCGTAACTTTTGTGTGATAGCACACATCGATCATGGAAAGAGTACTCTTTCAGATCGATTACTAGAGGAGACTAAGACGATATCAGAGAGGAACATGAAAGATCAGGCTCTCGATGATATGGATATAGAACGTGAAAGAGGTATCACGATCAAAAGCCATGCTATACAGCTTTATTACAAGCATACAGATGGCGAGACCTATACCTATAATCTCATCGACACTCCAGGTCATGTAGACTTCTCATATGAAGTGTCCAGATCTATAGCCGCATGCGAAGGAGCATTACTGCTAGTAGATGCCTCTCAAGGTATACAGGCACAGACCATCTCTAACTTATATCTAGCTATAGCTCATGATCTAGAGATTATCCCTGTACTTAACAAAGTAGACATGGAAAGTGCGATGATCGATGAAGTATCAGATCAGATCATCGACTTGATTGGGTGTGACAAAGAAGAGATCGTTCTGGCAAGTGGTAAAACTGGCATCGGAGTACAGGATATCCTAGCTGCTATCGTCGATCGCATACCCGCACCAGAAGGAGATACAGAGGCACCGCTTCAAGCTTTGATATTTGATAGTGTATTTAATCAGTTTAGAGGAGTGATCGCCTACTTCCGTATTTTAAATGGAATACTACGTAAAAACGATCAGATTCGATTCTATAATACCGGTGGCGAATATCAAGCTGATGAGATCGGTGTGCTACAGTTGGATCAGATCCCAAAACAAGAACTCGCAGCTGGTAATGTGGGATATGTCATCACAGGCATCAAAGAATCGAAAGAAGTAAAAGTAGGAGATACGATTACGCTCAAGGAGCATCCATGTGAAGAAGGCATACACGGATTTGAAGATGTGAAGCCTATGGTATTCGCTGGTATATACCCTATCGATAACGACGACTTCGAAGATCTCAGAGATAGTCTAGAGAAGCTACAGCTCAATGATGCTTCACTAGTTTTTGAGCCAGAGTCATCAGTAGCACTAGGATTTGGATTTAGATGTGGATTCTTAGGGATGCTTCATCTTGAGATCATCCAAGAGAGACTCTCTCGTGAGTTTGACCAAGAAGTGATCACTACAGTACCTAACGTGTCATATGTTGCCTTCACCAAGAAAGAGGAAAAGATCATCGTCAATACACCTAATGACCTTCCGGATCCAACATTAGTTGGTCGGGTCGAAGAGCCATATATCAGAGCACAGATTATCACCAAGCCAGAATACATTGGAGCGATCATGACGCTTGCTATGGATAAGAGAGGTGAGATGACTAATCAGACCTACCTCACTACTGATAGGGTAGAGCTTACTTTTGAGATGCCACTTGCTGAGATCGTTTTTGACTTTTATGATAAGCTCAAGTCCATCAGTCGGGGCTATGCTTCATTTGATTATCAGATGATCGACTATCGCGCCTCTGATCTTGTCAAACTAGATATCAAACTGAATGGCGACAGCGTAGATGCACTTTCTTCACTGGTACATAAAACAAAAGCGGAGTCCTTCGGACGTCAGATCTGTAAGCGATTAAAAGAACTACTCCCTCGTCAGCAGTTTATGATAGCCATACAAGCAGCAGTTGGAGCGAAAATCATCGCACGAGAAACGATCTCCGCTCTTCGAAAAGATGTAACTGCCAAGTGTTATGGTGGTGATATCACTCGGAAACGAAAGCTGCTTGAAAAGCAGAAGAAGGGAAAGAAAAAGATGCGACAGATCGGAAGTGTGCAGGTGCCACAGAAAGCCTTCTTAGAAGTCCTCAAGCTCAACGAAGGGTAGCTAAACCTTCATCTCTATGCTCCATGTACCGGGATTATATGTACTAGAAACTGAAGAATATGGACGCGGAGTCTATACGTCTGAGGCACTCAACTCTGGAGATATGATCGAACTTTGTCCGATCATCAAGATCCCAGCAGGACAGCTCAAGCAGATCGACCAAACCAAGATCTACGACTACTATTTTATCTGGGAAGAAAAAGGGTATGACGCATGTATAGCTTTAGGCTATGGTAGCCTATATAACCACTCGCCATCGCCTAATGCTGAAGTACTTATGGACTATGTCGATCATCGGATCAAGATCATAGCTATCTCTTCTATCTCACCTGGAGATCAGATCTTTATAGACTATACCGGTGGTACAAAAGGAGAAATCCAACTCTGGTTCGATGAAGTCTGAAGACTTTGTACCTTAGAAGGATGGCTGATCGACGAACATTTATAAGAGACACTTCCTTTGTCTTAGGAGGTGCCCACATCATAGGAATAACCGCATGTAAATCACAACCTACCAAAGCAGGTAGGGCAGTAGACCCCGAGGAGTTAGTTGAGATAACCATCTCAGATATTCATGAAGCATATAAAGCTAGCACCTATACATGCGAGTCACTTGTCAAAGCATTCTTAGATCGCATCGAATCGATCGACAGGTCAGGTCCAGCTATCAATTCTATCATCGAAGTAAATCCAGATGCTCTTGCCATCGCCATTGAGATAGATAAAACATTATCTGCAGAAGGCATACATAAACCACTGCTAGGCATACCTGTTTTATTAAAAGATAATATAGACACTCACGACAAGATGTCTACCACAGCAGGTTCACGAGCCTTAGCTGGTTCCAAACCTCTAACAGATAGCGCAGTCGCTGCTAATCTTCGTGAGGCTGGTGCAGTGATCCTCGGAAAAACGAACCTCAGCGAATGGGCCAACTTCAGAGGACAGAGTTCCACGAGTGGCTGGAGTGGTCTAGGTGGCCTTACTAAAAACCCATATGTCCTCGATAGAAACACTTGCGGCTCGAGTGCTGGCTCTGGTGCAGCTGTCGCAGCTAACCTCTGTGTGATGGCCATAGGCACTGAGACTAATGGTAGCATCGTATGCCCATCTTCTACTAATGGCGTAGTGGGTATAAAACCAACAGTTGGTCTCGTAAGTAGAAGGGGCATCATACCCATCTCATCTACTCAAGATACAGCGGGTCCTATGGCTAGATCGGTTACAGATGCGGTCATCAGTCTGGGTGCTTTGATAGGACCTGAAAAAGGGGACCCAACAACTATGGACTATCCAAGCAGCGTCACAACCGACTTCACATCTTTTTTGAATCTAGAAGGACTAAAAGGAAAGAGGTTGGCCTACTATACTGCACCTAGAGGTAGAGAAGAAGAAGTCGATAAGTTGATGGATCGTGCCATCAGCGATATGAAAAATGCTGGTGCAGAAGTGATCGAAGTTGACAAAATATCAGAAGATCACGTAGGTCCAGATTCTTTCCAGATCATGTTGTACGAATACAAAGAAGGACTTAACAACTACTTTGCATCTCTAGGTGCTAACAGTCCGATCAAGCAACTTGAAGATCTCATCGCATTCAACAAGACAGACAGTCTTGAGTTGAAGTACTTCGGTCAGCAATATCTAGAGATGGCGCTAGAAAAGGACGGATTGGATAGCGATGACTACAAGGAAACTCTTGAACGTATGCTAAAGGGGAGGAGAGAGCTGGGCATCGATAGAGTCATGGATGAAATGAATCTTGATGCATTTATAGCACCGACAGGATCACCTGCTTGGGTCACAAGATTAGATGGAGGAGATACTTTCAAGCTGGGAAGTTCGTCACCTGCCGCTCAGTCGGGATATCCTAATATATGTGTACCGATGGGGTATGTCGGAGAGTTGCCCGTTGGTCTGTCTATATTCGGAAGGGCATGGAGCGAAGGAACACTGATAGAGATCGCATATGCCTATGAACAGATTACTAAGCATAGAAGATCACCAAAATATATCCCTTCGATATAGGCCTAAGGTCTGAGGATCTACTGTTCTTTAAAGAAGACCTTTCTAAAGTAAAGCACATCGTCGATGGCCACCTTAAAAGTCTGTTTGGTTGGGCCGATATAGACTTTCCCATCTGACGCTAGCCAGTTCCCTTTAGGAATAGTAATCTCCTTTTTAGTCTGATTAGCTTCGACGATCGGGGCAACGAAGTAATCTTTTCCAAGCATGAACTGATCATGGATGTCTACATATCCCTTATCTGGAAAAGCATATTCCATACTTTGGATCACAGGTGTGCCAGAAGCTGCGGCACGATTAGCAAGCTTGGTAATCTCGTTTCCTAATTCGGATCGAAGTGCAAGCGCTTTTTTATAGGCGGCTTTATGTTCCTCATCGAGTAACGCAGTTGGTATAGGTAGAGCTGACATACTAGGCATGAATGCCTGTAACTGCGCAGCTCGTACGATTAGGTCTTGATCCATGCTATCGCGTGGATTAGAGTTGTCTCTGTAGAATGAGACATGACTATAAGGATATCCCATGATGCCTTGTAAGACTACTGCATCGACAGTTTGGCTCAATGATTTCCATGAAAGTTCCTGAGTTGGTAGAGATCTCACTAAAGGATATCCACCCATCTGAGCACCAGGGCCAAGAAAACTGATTCTTTGACTCAGGCCTATCTTGGCGTATTCTATCGCTAGAGTTTGGGGATCGCTACTTTCTTCTGCCATGACATCAGAGAAGTGCTCTAAGTCACCACCCAAGAAGTTGAACCCATCCACGCCATAGTTCTTTTTGACTCTGTTGATCTTCCCCTTGAGCCACATCTGAACATCGGATTTACTTAGATCTAATAACGCACTATATCCTTTTTCCCACCTGATGATTTTCACTTCTTCAGGATCGAGGACATCTTTTAGAAAAGCGTCCGAGTCTTCATGAAGCGATCTGAATACCTCAGAGTCAGGACTGATAAAAGGTGCCACATCCACAACTACTTGAAAATTCAAGTCATGTAGTTCTCTGATCATCTTTACTGCATCTGGAAACTTATCACCATCAAAAGAAAAGTCACCATTGTATTTGTTCCAGCTATCTCCAAAACGGAATATTCCGGCAGGATATCCCTCTTCTATAAGTCGATTAGCAAAAGCTAATACATTAGCTTGATTGAGGCCTTTTCCTAGCTCGATCTTGAGATCGTATTGCGGTAGCTGAGAAACCATTCTATAAGGAGCTTTATTACCCTGAGGTAAAAAGGTTTCTGCAGCGTATTGCTGAGCAGATGCTAGCGTTTTTCCTTCTTGTCCGATTACATAACCATCATCACCAGAAAGGATGATATCGTATTTGTCTACCTTAAATGAAAATGGCTTCTCACTCCAGATGTAGCGACCTTTGTTTGACAAAAGGAGTGTCTGAACTTGCGCTCCTTGGTCTTCGGTCAGGTCAGCCTCAAATCCCTCTTCAAAAGGCATATCAGTAGACCTTGCTGTCTGTCCTCCCCACCAAAATTCTCCAGGGAGTTTCGAAACTGTCTTTTGAGCTACAGCTTCTAAAGTAAGTAGTAAGAGTAGAGCTCCTATTATAGATCTTATAGTATTCATATCAATCCTCAGTTAGCAATCTGCCGGCAATAATATAATATTATGCGTTATGCCGCAGGGTGGATAAAGAACGTCTTCAAGATTGGATATAGTGTTAATTACTTGATAAGAGGTTAATCTAGGACCAAACAGTGTCCGAAAGGACCGTTAAATGGTAGGGGATAGGTCTGTTATCAGGGATTGAAGTATCACAAAGTGCGGAACACTGGAGCGAATAATCAACTAAGAGCAGGGTAATCATTTATTTATATACTGAGTAACAACAAAAAACGGCCTCCCTTCAGAGACCGTTTAGTAATCAGATAGCTTTAAGAAGTTTGATCTGAGTTATCCAATTGGATAGAAAAACTGCTCACTGATGATCTTTCCATCTTTTACTTCATAGACACAGATCTCTTCGGATACAGCCCTTGGTTTGTCTTTCATAGTGATATCCATCTTCATCGTACAGCTGAAGTGATTTCCTGCTACTATAGGTCCATCGATCTCCATGCCATGAAATTCTTGAACTCCCTGCTGCCACATCTCACCTTTTGCTTTGATGGCTTCCAGACCTTCGGTGCGTGCTGGAAACGGCTGCCCCTCAGGCTCTATGCTCACACAGTTGGGTGAGTAGTGTGCAGCGATGACCTCATCCCATTTTCCTTGGCGACACTTGTCTACTAGTTCGTTAGCGATCTCTTGTACATTCATAATTTTTAGGTTTAAAGTGTTTTAATTCAGTAGATGATACCCTGGCTGGAAGCATCCACAATTGTTTAGTCGTTTACGCTTTCGCAAATACAATGAATAGACACTTACTATTTGGAGAGAGTGTCTTATCAGATTCAATAAATATTTACGTAAGTGGTAGCGCTTCGAAATTAGTTATTCTGAAGGATTGTAATTGTGATTTTTCAGCACATTGAGGCTCACATAGTCAAGCGTCTTTTGGTGGGTGCTTTCCAGTACGATAGGAGGTGCAACACCAGCTGTCATAGCTTCGCGCCATCTCTCCGCACAGAGGCACCATTTATCACCGGGCTTTAATCCTGGGAAATGAAACTGTGGATTAGGGGTGCTAAGATCATTTCCACAGGAAGACGTGTAGCTCAAGAACTCTTCAGTCATAATTGCACAGACGGTGTGAACGCCATAGTCTCGTGGCCCTGTATGACATGATCCATCTCTGTAGAATCCTGTCATGGGATCCGAGCAACAAGGCTCTATAGTTGTACCTAGGACATTGAGTTGACTGGAAGGGGTGGGTAGAGTTGTCATAAGAAGTATGATTATAAGATGGATCATGAACTTGTAACCTTTTGTAAGAAGATTAGTTTTGCTGCATGGTCGTAAGTAGCCTTATGAGGGTTGTGCTTTTTTTAGTTGGGGTGAGTGTTATGTTGATGTCGGGATGCAAGCCATCTACATCAAGAGATACGTTAAGGATAGCCGCAGCTTCTAATCAAGCTATCGTCCTACGAGATCTGATCAAGAGTTGGCAAGATGAGACAGGATGGGAAGCTGAGCTGATAACAGGATCTTCTGGTAAGTTGACAGCGCAGATAAGTTCTGGTGCTCCTTTTGATATATTCCTAGCTGCGGATCGAAGCTATATCGACCGACTTCTTGCTGATGAATTTATCCAAGATTCTGTCTCCATATATGCGGCTGGAAAGCTAGCTCTTATAGGAAAGAACTTAGTTGGTGATATCAAAAACCAGATTGAAAAGTCCAAAAGGATAGCCATCGCTAATCCTGATATAGCACCCTACGGGAAAGCAGCGATAGCATATCTAGAGGATGTATCCACAGTAGAAGATTGGACTTCTAAACTCGCATATGCTGAAAACGTAGCGCAAGTACATCAGTATGTATATACTGGCGCTGCGGATATCGGCATCACGGCTTTAGGCCTTAGAAGAAAAGAAACTAATAATGACGGAATCCTCTGGCAAACTCTTGATGGATCTAATAGGGAAGTAAAGCAATTCTTTTCTGTGGTAAGAAGTACTCATCTCACAGAAGAAGCTTCCTCCTTTCGAGCATTTGTCTTAGGTCCGCGGGGGCAAGAGATTCTTGGAGACTATGGATATAGCATTTCTAGTGCCAGATGATATGTATCACAATCAGAGATATCAGTAAGAGCCAGCCGAGTATACTTACCTTTTTATCAGCGGACTGAATCAGACCTCTCCAAGAAGTTATACCTCCTTGTATGCTTGTCGCAAAGACTACTAGCAGACCAGAGATGATCACAAGAAAGGCCCTAAAGAAGTAGTTCATCTCAGGATAGATCTTGATGAATACAAACTGTAGAGGTACGGTGATGATAAACCCGATCAATGCACCTCTATGTGACGGCTTCATTAATAATGCTGCACTGCAAATAAGTACCACTATACCACAGTTGATAAAATATCGGAGTTCATTAAGAGTATGCGTAAAGGCAGCTCCGCTATCCTTGTACTTAATATACATGAGGATGAGGCCCATAAGGATACCTGTAAAGAGTGTAACAAGGATCGTGTTTCTTCCAGCGTTAATCATCTGTTCATCAGTAGCTCCTTTGTTGATATACCCCTTATAGATATCTACACTCCATAATGTAGCTAAAGAATTAAATGTAGAGTCGACGGTACTCATCAGTGATGCAAAAAGAGCACAAAGGATCAGTCCTTTCAGACCTGTCGGTAGGAAGTTGCTGACCAGATGAGGGAAAGTCATATCTGGGTCTTCGAGTCCTCCTTGATCCTTGAGCATCACGTACAAAGCGATACCTGGCACTACGATGATGATAGCCATCACATACTTCATCACACCACCTACCATCAGACCTATCTGTGCGTGCCTCAGAGACTTGGCAGCTAGTGATCTTTGCATCACTGTTTGGTTAGCACACCAGTAGTTGATGTTGAGAAAGAACAATCCAAACATATGTATCCAAGGAAGCTTTTCATGATCAGAAGGCAGGTGTAGATGTACATGACTATCAGCTTGTGCCTTGATCTCAGTCCATCCGCCCACATGATTAAGTGCCACAACGAGAACCACGATACCTCCTGTAAGAAGGATGGCAAACTGTATGATATCGGTTTTTACAACAGCACTCAGCCCTCCTAAGTAGGTATAGATCGCAGAAAATATACCGAGTCCGAGGATCAATATGCCGATTCTTACCAACGGATCATCATGAAGTACGGTGAGATACTCTCGGAAGACCTGCTCCGCAGTATAAGCTCCCCAAAAAAGAGCTCCACCAAGAGTAATCGTAGAGAACAGTGCTATGTTGGCGATAGTATATCCTAGGCCGACAGTATTGCCAAGTCGGCTTTTTATGAACTGTGTGATGGTTACTACTCGCTCCTTGAGATATAAAGGCACAAAGATAAAGGCTGCTATGAGTAAGCCTTGAACAGCATTAATCTCAAGATTTGCTTGCGCAAGGCCATATAGATAGGCCGAACCCATCATGCCCAAAAACTGATAGCCTTGGATATTCGTGGCTATAGTCGATATGGCTATCGAAGGCCATTTTAGTTGTCTCCCACTTAAAAAGTACGACTCGACAGTCTCAGGTCCCTTTGTTCTACCTCTTAGGGCGACTATCATGATAGCCGAGAAGTAGATGAGTACGATGATGAGATCCGTCATTATAGGGACTTATCGTGTTTTTGTGATAGGAAACTCATGCTTGCTTTTATAAGTCTTTAAGACACTTTTTAAGGTATGATGTAACGAAGACTTAATGTAACTCCTAAGATTATATTGTTTGTGTTTAATGCCTCATTATTATTGACTTTTTGAATGAGCTTTAGGACCTCGATTTATATATGAATACTTAACATACAGATAACAATAGGAAGTTATTTTTGATCATGAAAAATCACCTAGGACTAGTCCTAGTCCTAGTCTTAGTAATAGGACTACAGACTCAAGTAGAAGCTCAAGTTTCCGTGCCTTCGTTCGGTAAAGGAATTCAATTTACTGCTGCTGATTCATCCTTCTATCTAAGGCTTGGATTTCGATTTCAGACATTATTTACTAACGAGTGGGATGCCAGTGGCCCAGGGTTATCAGGGCTGGGAAATCACGAGTCAGCTTTTTTTGTTCGCAGATCCAGAATAAAACTTGATGGCTGGGCCATCAATAAAAACTTGAAGTATAAGGCAGAGCTAGCCCTTTCTAATAGAGATAATGGCGGAGGCAACTCCGACAACTTCAGTAATGCAGCCAATATCATTCTAGATGCATTTGCGGAGTACACGTTTACATCAGGGCTTGCTATAAGAGCAGGTCAGTTTAAACTACCAGGCAATAGAGAACGGGTGATTTCATCTGGAAATCTACAATTTGTTGATCGCTCTCGACTCAACTCAAGATATACCTTAGATAGGGATGTTGGTATTATGCTTACCAATACACATAAACTAGGCTCCGACTTCATAGTAAAGGAGATGGTGGCAGTGACTTCTGGAGAAGGAAAGAATGTTACATCGGGTAATATCGGAGGGTACGGTTATAGTTTTAGATTAGAAGGATTACCATTTGGTTCTTTTCAATCAAAAGGTGATTATGTTGGTTCAGCGATTAAGTTTGAAGAGAGCCCTAAGCTTGCTGTAGGTCTTACTTATGACTTTAATAATAGAGCAGGGAGACTGCGTGGTCAGTTAGGAGAATTCATTACAGATGAGACTAATCTGAAGAATATAAACTCTTATTTTATCGACCTTATGTATAAGCATAAGTATCTGTCGATCATGGCAGAATATGCTCATCGCACAACTGAAGATGATGATCCTAATGTTTTTGATGCTAACGATCAGGTGATAGGTACGTATTTCGTGGGTAGCGGTTTCAATCTTTCAGCAGGATACATACTTCCCAAGACATGGGAGCTAGCGCTTAGATATACCACTATCGATCCACAGGAGGGTGTAGCCAACGATGAAGAGAGGTATACCTTGGGTTTATCAAAATATGTAGTTGGTCATAAACTTAAAATTCAAACTGATATAACATACAGATTAATAGATAACTCTACTAATGAGCTTATTTATAGAGTTCAGATGGACTTTCATTTTTAGAAATCACGAAGCTTTAATACATTAATCACGATGAAAAATTTCTTCTCCAAACGCCTCACGAGGATAGTCTTAAGTACTTCTTTACTACTGATTCTTCAGATGAATGTAGCCTTTGCAGCTGCTCAAATGGATAGTCCAGGTATTTCTTTTGGCTTCTGGGAAGCCATCCAGATTCTTGGAGCTCTAGCCTTTTTCATTTTCGGTATGAAGATGATGAGTGAAGGAATACAGAGAGCAGCAGGATCTCAGATGAGAAACATTTTGAGATCTATGACTAAAAATAGATATCTCGGAGTCATCACTGGATTTTTCATTACTGCCCTAGTACAATCGTCATCTGCCACAACGGTGATGACAGTTTCCTTTGTAAATGCGGGTCTACTATCCCTAGTGGAATCTGCAGGGGTGATGATGGGGGCCAATATTGGAACCACGATTACAGGTTGGGTAGTTTCATTACTTGGATTCAAGTTAAAGCTGGCGACATATTCTATTCCCCTTTTTGCTATCGGAGTTCCTATGCTATTTAGCAAAAAAGGAAAATTGAAATACTGGGGTGAGTTTTTAATTGGATTTGCCATATTGTTTCTTGGCTTGAGTTACCTCAAAGGTTCTGTGCCAGATCTAAAGAACAACCCAGAAGTCCTCAGCTTCTTGAGTAACTTCACAGACTGGGGATTCTTCTCTAGATTGTTTTTTGTATTTGTAGGAACTCTTGTAACCATCGTCGTACAATCATCGAGCGCGGCGATGGCCATAACTCTTACTCTTTGTGCTCAGGGTATCTTACCTTTTGAAGTTGCGGCAGCGATGATCCTTGGAGAAAACATAGGTACGACTATCACAGCAGAACTTGCTTCGCTAGTTGGAAATACCAATGCTAAGCGATCAGCACGGATACACTCGATGTTCAATATCATAGGTGTAACATGGATGGTGATTTTGCTACCGTGGATTCTTCCAATCTTATCTGATGTTGTTCAAAGTCTATTCGGTATAAGTGACCCTTACACGGTAGCTGAAGATATGCCGATAGCATTATCTGCTTTTCATACATTTTTCAACTTGACTAATGTGCTAATGCTCTTAGCATTTGTGCCTTGGCTAGTGAAGATGGCTATCAAAACAGTCCCTCAAAAGAAAGGTGAAGAAGACATTCAGACTTTACAGTTTATCGATACCCTTAACAAGACTCCTGAGTTGGCGACGGTTGAGATCCAGAAGGAGGTATCACGTTATGGAAAGATCACTACAAGAATGCTAGGGTTCACGAAGAACCTTTTGAACTCTACAGATGATAAAGAACGATTAACTCTAATCAGTAAACTAAAGAAATATGAACATATCACTGACCAGTTTGAAGAAGAGATCATAGCATATGTGACTAAGTTATCCGATAAAGAGATGACACATAAGACTAGTGTCCGACTGAGAAGTTATATGAACATCTGTAATGACATGGAGAGGATCGGAGATATATTTTATCAGATCTCTAAGAAAGTAGAATATAAGATGGATAAGAATGTCTACTTTTTACCAGAGCAACGTGATCAGATGAATAAACTCATCGACATCGTAGATAGGGCTTTCTCAGAAATGAATGAAAACTTGAGTATAGGATCATATGATAACATCAATCTTGCAGAGTGTTATGATCTAGAAGATGAAATTAATACGCAGCGTAATTTGATGCGTAACTATAACGAGGAGAAACTCAAAAAATCTAATTACGATGCAAATGCAGCACTGATTTTCACCAACCTATTTTCTTCGATAGAGAGAATCGGTGATCACATTGTTAATATCAACGAGTCTGCAGCTGGTGAAATCTAGAGAAGCAGCTCATTAGTTAGTTTTAGCAACACATTATTATCTCCTACTTTAGATCAAGATTATAACGCCATCTTGATATGATAAAGAGCTTCATTCATGCCTTAGAAGGAGGTAAGGTAGTAGTACAAGAAAGAAACTTTAGAGTTCATCTTATAGCTGCCATCTTGATCCTGGCACTAGGGTATTTTGTAGGTATCAAAAGAGTCGAGTTTGTCATCCTCTTCCTAACCATAGGCGTTGTGTGGTCAGCAGAGGCTTTTAACACCGCCATCGAGTTGGTTTGTGATAAGATGAGTGCTAGCTTCGATCATCAAATCAAAGTGATCAAAGATGTCGCAGCATTCGCTGTATTGATTTTGGCTGGGATGGCTATTCTAGTCGGCATGTCCATATTTTTACCATATTTAGTATGAATTGATTAGATAATATCACTTTTCGACTGTGCGTTTTCTAAGCATAGGGTTATGAAAACTATCTACGATCGAACCAGAGTTTGTGACATTGTCTGTCTTGTGGTACTTGTAGGATGTGTCCTGTGCGCACCTGTATCTATCATTTCTCTTGAAGGGCAAGATATACCTCATCCTGGCTTCGATATGTTTCATGGAATTGTGGTAGAGATACCTGAGGATTCTTTACAACGGGGGTATCGACCATATATCGAGTCTCTAGATCCGATTGATTCGATCTCGTGGAGTGAGATTATGGTACGGGTCAGAAAAACTCAAAAGGATTTCCCAGATGTAAAGCTTAAAAAGGGGTTTGGATTGCTCATTAAAAATCAGATGAGGATCGATGTGGATGGATATTATGAATTCATCCTTGCTAGTGATGATGGATCTAGGTTGTGGATAGATGAAGAGTTGATCATCGATAATGACCTGATACATCCTATGCAAGTGCGAAGAGATAGTATCCCCTTGTACAAAGGAGAGTATCCGATCAAGTTGTGGTACTACCAAGCCATGCATGATAAGTATGGGTTCATCTTCCAATCTAGATATCTCGGGCCCTTAGAAGAAAAAACATCTAATATCAGAGGCTCTATAGTTTGGGATGGAGATATACTCTTTGAGTTTGATCGTGACGCTTTGAGCAACAAAGGGACAGCCAAATTAGATAGCCTCATTACACTTTTAGATCAAAGCGAAGATGTCGATGAGATAACCATCATGGGCCATACGGACGATGTAGGTCCATTAGCATACAATGAAGATCTGTCGCGGCGTAGGGCGATGTCTATCCTAGCATATTTGGGCCCTTACTGTGATCGTCGAGGCATAGTTTATAATGCCGTAGGATATGGTGAAGTACAACCTAGAGTTCCTAATGATTCTTCTCAGAATAGAGCCAAGAATCGAAGGGTAGAGTTTTTGATTAAGTGACCGACTTTTCAAGATCTAACGTCTTATGCCAGCGCCAAGAGGAGTCGCTGGTATATCGCTAGGCACACGACCTAATATTTGCGGAAGCGAACAAGTCTTTAATCTCGGCAATACATACTTAGCAAATAATCTACATTCCTCTAGATGAGGATAACCAGACAAAATAAATGATCTGATACCTAGGTCCATGTAAGACTTGAGCTTGTGATACACCTGATCGGGATCACCGACTATAGCAGCCCCACAACCCGACCTTGCTCGACCTATGCCCGTCCAGAGATGGTCCTCAACAAAGCCATCATCATCACTGTTATCTCTCATCTCGCTCTGCCTTGATACACCAAGCGACTTGGCATCTAGAGCACGGTGTCTGATCTCAGTACCAGCCTCTTTATCGATCTTCGACATCAGGGATTTTGCGGCTTGTCTTGCTTCGGCTTCAGTCTCTCTGACGATCACATGCACGCGTAGGCCAAAGTCAACTTTCCGTCCATAAGCTGCAGCTTTCTGACTCATAGTGGACATCAATTCGCCTAATTTCGTAGTCGTCTCTGGCCACATGAGATATACATCACAATGCTCTGCACATAAATCAACACCTGCCGGAGAATAACCTCCAAAGTAGAGTAGAGGGCCTCCATTTTGTTGATAAGGCTTTACAGGCTCGGAGGATAAAGAGATATCATAAAAGTCTCCTTTGTATTTTATCTCATCCTGAGTCCAGGCTTGCTTGAGTATGTTGATAACTTCCCTAGATCTTTGATAGCGATCTTCTGAGGATAGATTTGTGCCAGGAAGATTAGAGGATATGATATTGATAGTAAGTCTGCCTTTTAAGATGTGATCGACTGTAGCGATCGCCCTTGCGAGCATGGGTGGATGAATCTCGCCACAGCGCACAGCTGCAAGGAGATTGATATGCTCAGTTAACGGAGCAACACCTGAGACAAACGACCACGTGTCTTGACCGACCTGATATGAGGATGGACATAGTATGTTGCGATAACCCAATTTATCAGCTTCTAACAAAATCTCAGAAGCATTATCCCAACTACTGCGGAAGCTTGGATCATGGCTTCCCAAAAAACGATCGTCGCCATTGCAGATAGGAGCAAACCATGATACTTCAGCTGCATCTAGCTCCTTCGACCTTACTATAATATCCCCTGTACTCATCCTTTCTTTAATTCGCTCATGGCAAATATGGGACTTCTTTGATACTGTGAGATTATTACTAAGCTCTAAATGAAAAAATGAGTAAAGGATTTTCTTTCTAAGTCTATTCTTTATGATATGAATCATTCATATTTGTAAGCTCATAATCTTGGATTCCTGCTGATTAAATTTAAAATGCTTCTTGATCTTTGGATTGTCAATCCGATTGATATAGTACATCTAGGCAATAGCTATAATTGAATATTTACTCATATGAATAGAGACTCTGTTCTAAATAATTTGATTGATAATGTATATGACATTCTAGTCATAGGAGGAGGTGCCACTGGTTGTGGGATTGCGCTTGATGCAGCATCTAGAGGGTTGAAGACTGCCTTAGTTGAAAAAAGAGACTTTGCTTCAGGGACGAGTTCAAAGTCTACTAAGCTCATCCATGGTGGACTTCGATACCTAAAGCAATTCGATATCGGCCTTGTGAGGGAGTCAGGGCAGGAAAGAGCTATTGTACATCGATTAGCTCCGCACCTCAGCTTGCCTGAGAAAATGTTACTACCTATTAGAGAAGGAGGATCATTTGGGATGATTAGTTCTTCGATTGGATTGAAAGTGTACGACCTATTGGCCGGGGTAAAAGGTAGTGATCGAAGGAAAATGCTATCATCAAAAAAAATTCTAAAGAAAGAACCGCTACTAGACCCAGTAGGTATAAAAGGAGGAGTCCTGTATGCCGAATATCGAACTGACGATGCAAGATTGACTATAGAGTTGATGAAAAAAGCTGTGGATATGGGAGCTTCAGCACTCAATTATATTGAAGTCAATGAGTTCTTATATGATGGTGAATTAATCTGCGGAGTAAAAGCACGAGATGTAATAACTAATAAGTCATTGTCCATAAAGGCTAAAAAAGTAGTTTCGGCAGCAGGCCCATGGGTAGATCATCTTAGGAAGTTGAATGATTCTATAGATAGTAAAAGACTTTTCTTATCAAAAGGAGTACATATAGTAGTACCTCATGAAAGACTGCCGCTTCGTCATTCTACGTACTTCGATGTTCCTGATGGAAGGATGATTTTTGCTATCCCTCGTGGTAAGGTGACTTACATAGGCACTACAGATACTTCGTACAAGGCGAGTCTAGATAGAGTCGTAGCTACAAAGGCAGATTTGGACTATCTCCTTAAAGCAACTAATAATACTTTTCCTAAGGCTCATTTGACCAAGCATGATGTCATCAGTAATTGGGCAGGACTTAGACCTCTTATACATGAGCAAGGCAAGTCTCCTTCAGAGATGAGTAGGCGTGATGAAATTTTTGAAGCAAAGGATGGCTTGATTTCCATCGCTGGTGGAAAGTTGACTGGGTACCGTAAGATGGCAGAACGGATCGTTGATAAAGTACTGAGACAACTGAAGGAAGAAAATGGACAAGATTTTTCAAAAACTAGAACCGATAAAATTCAACTTTCGCAGAAGCCATTCTCGAGTAGCGATGTAGTTCAAAAGTATATAGAAGAAATATCAGACCGTTGCGAAGCACTTAGGTTAGATAGATACTACGGCTGGTACCTCGTTACTAATTATGGAAGAATTGCTTCAGACATACTTGATCAGATAGATACTTCTGTACAGGATATAGATGTAGCCTTGTCACTTGCAGAACTTGCGTATTGTTTAGATCATGAGTTGGTACAACGAGCGGATGATTTCTTAGTTCGCCGCACCGGCCGCTTGTACTTCGACATACAGTCGATAGGAAAGATCAAAGAGCATGTGCTTCGTACTATGTCAGCACATCTTAGTTGGGATGATGAACGAATCAGTGAAGAACGAGCGAGATTAGATCAGCTGATCCAGGATGCTACTACATATTATGAGACGGAGATAGATGCGACTACTTTAGAAGTTGTCTAATAGACTCATCCCATATATCGCTTGATAATTCTCTCTGCAGC
>CAZXIE010000068.1:0-18807 GCA_964640065.1 uncultured Saprospiraceae bacterium | reverse complement strand
CATCTCCTGCTATATCTCCTTCTATGACGATCGGTGGTGGATTGTTAAGAGTGATGGTTCTTGTGACCTCTCTTCCGGCTCCATCTCGAGCAGTGAAAGTGTAAGATCCACCCGGAGCGCCTACAAAATCACAAGCTAATGTCACATCTCTACCTGTCGCGTTATCTGTCCATAGACAAGCCACTGGAGATACTGCACCTGAAAACTCAGCTCTCACGATACCTTCAGGCGTATTATTACAACGAGGTTGTGCTTCTACAATCAAGTTTACAGTGAAGGGGTCCATAGTTTGATTACAATTAACCACAGTGACCCTTCCATTGGTAAAGACAGGATCTAGCACCTCGTTGTTAGCACCGATGATTTCTATAGGTACGTTACCAGCTACAAAACTGACATCTGAGAACTGATTAGCTCCACAAGGGTCATTTGTTGTAAAGCAAAGCTGGAAAAGTACCGTGCCATCGGCCACTGATTGGGCAGCTGTTGGGTTCCACAGCAAATTCAATCTACTATTTCCTGCCTCGGCGAAAGAAGAAGCTCCTAAGCCAGGTAGGGTTATATTTCTTACATCAGAGAATGACATCACTGATGGATCCCAAGCAAAGGCAAAGCCCATGCCTTGGATATTGTCAAAATTATTAGTTGTTACATCTACGCAAACTACCTGTCCTCGGTTAGCACTGACATTAGATATGGCTAACTCGATATCTCCAGTAGGTGGCGGTGGATCATCATCACCGACCGTTACTACACCGTCTTGAGTAAAGAAGTCCACGGACTGTCCTATCTCACTTGAGAACTCTATGTTAAATGGTGGGAAGTTGGCAAAAGCAACATTAGAAGATGCTCCATCTGCTCCGACTACATCAAAACAGAGCTCAAAAAGCACTGTGTTATCAGGCAGCGTAACCGACGGTGTTGAAAAATCAGCCTGCCAAAGTATCCTTAACATGCCCGAGGCAGCATCTCCATCTCCTACATCCACTCCATCTAAACCAGCTTGGTTTATACCACTGAATCGCAAAACGGAAGGATCAAAAGTCACACCTGCTTGAAATGCACCAATCGCATCAAAATCTCGCGTGGTGATAGGCACACATATATTAGAAGCATTACCTGTAAATAAATCTTCGACGATTAGACCGACACCAGTCTCACCGCCGCCACCACCACCGCCATTGCCGACAGTAAAGGTGAGTGGATTGACCGTAAAGTCATTGATAGAACCAGATCCAGTAGAGATCTCTATCGGGAAGTCCTGGTTATTACTCAAACTTAAACTGGTAGATTGACCAGCGCTTCCAACTACCTCAAAGCACAGCTCAAAGAGCGTCGATCCATCAGGAAGAGTTACACTTGCCTGATCAAAGAGCCAGATGACATTGATCATACCATCATCAGCATTCAGGGCATTGAGATTTACTGAGGTAAGTCCAGCGTCTCTCACTTCTGTAAATCGCAGAACATTAGGATTCCAAGTAAACTGTGACTGAAAGCTGAATACATCTGCAAACTCATTAGCCGTAAGAGGTATACATATCGTAGATCCTTGAGATCCAGATACATTGCCAAAGCTGAAGGAAAGACCATCGTCCATGCCACCCCCGCCTCCACCACCTCCGGTGCAAGTTGCGTCTATGATACCTATGTTTCCACCTACAGTCGTGGCAGTTAGTATATTGAAGTCGTTATCGACTACCTCGATTTGTCTTGGATCATCTGATATGGTGAGTGTAGTCGAACTACACTGAGGACCAGAACCTAGAAGTCTTAATGTGAATAGTCTCGTACCATCAGGTAGTGACCTCGGCTCTGTAAGAGGTCCTGTCCACTGCAGCGTTAACTGGCCATCTTGGACTACTACTGCAGTTTCTGGTGTACCTATCGATCCTGCGGAGAAGTCGTCAAGGTCATCAGTGACATTGAGTATCTCTTGATAGCTAAATGCGCTTGCATCCCAGTTAAAGCTAAGTTGCATACCGACGATATCTTGAAATCCAGATATCCGTACATCTATATCGACTGTACCTCCAGGCATGCTCAACGTATCACTTGTAAATGAAAACTGCACTTGAGCGGACGCCATCCATGAGACAGAAAATGTCATCATAAGGACGAGTAGAAATTTCTTCATGTCAGGGTATTATCCTATTAATTAACAAAAATACTAATGTTTTTATCAACCCAAAAAGGTTATAGCCCAAAAGGCCCTACTTATATCAAGTTAGAGCCTTTTGCACCGAGAAGCCAAAACTAAACCTCTCAGTATACATCTGGTAGAATATCAGCCTACAGGATAATCATCTTGCGGATCAAAGATCGCTGCTGAGTATGGATCTGATAGTAGTATATACCCTTATTTAGACCGATCTCTTGGCTGCTCACTTTTATTTGATGTTTTCCAGCAGTATAGGAATTTGCCCTGCTGTAAACCCTCATTCCATTGATGTCAAACAACTCAAACGTAACTTGGTCATCGTTAGGTATCTCAAAATCGATCAATGTCTCATCCTCAAAAGGGTTAGGTCTATTCTGGTGTAGGACAACTTCTTGTGATAGATCCTCAGAGATAGATCTTATGGCATGAATCTCAAAGTCCTCATCATATATCTCATTAGACATTACCTGATTACTTAGTCTCACGATACCACCATCTTGTGAAGAAGGAGTTTCGCTCAAGGCAAATGTTACTTGTAGTACTACATCACCTTTGTTATACATATATGGTTTCGAGCCAGCTAGCGAGACAGCTAAGTTTCCTTCTTTATCTGATATCATATCATCGACTATCAGCATGTGATTACTTCGCACGTCTTTAGTTACTAGGGCTTGAGCATCATACTCAAGGCCGAGTTGATATCCATATGCTTCTATATCTTCAGTAGCAATCAGCTCATATATCAGTCTACCATTCTCGATCTTAGATCTTGTAGAGACTTCAAACTGATCTGTACTCCTTGTGGAAGCAAATCCAGTGTTAGCAATAGCATTACCATTGATATCTCCCATTTTTATGGCGATCAAGTCTTGGGTCATGGATTGATTGATCTGACCTAAGATAGCTCCTTCTTGTAGCGGCCATGGAGATTGAGGATCACTAAAGCTGTATCCTTCAGAGATAAACTTCCAGCTTTCAGTATCCGGCAACTCTTCTATCTGACCTAAGATGAGTCTTCTCAAGACTACTAGATCCACAGCTGAGACTGCACCATTGACATTGACGTCTGCAGCTATCAACTTATAAGGACTATCTAAAGGCTGTAAACCTAAGATGTGACGCTGTATTAGTACGATGTCTAAAGTTGATACTCCATTGATATGATCGTCGTCTTTGTGAGCTTCTAGCTCATAAGATTCAGTATTAGCAAGATTATCAAAAGCATACTGGCCATCTATCTCCGTCATCTCGGACCCGATAGCTGCACTTTGAGCATTGAGTACTACCTCTGCACTTTCTACTGCTATATCATCGATTGTATGTATACTTCCTTCTAACGATAGAGCACTTACTCCTGTCGCACAGTCAGCATTCGTACCCCTGACATCTACAGAGGCTACACATACATCTTGATTGCCAAAGAAGTCTGTAACTATAAGTTCTACAGAGTTTACACCCACATCACTACATGTAAATGTTAGCTCAGAAACCGGAGCCGCATTAGATCCTTGTCTCCTGATTCCAAAAGTGATCTGATCTCTACAGTTATCTGAAGAGCCATTATCTAATTGATCTGCAGTGACAACTACACTTCCATTAGCACTAAGTTCTGCGATTGCAAATCCACAGTGTGCATCTGGTGCTACATTATCGTCTACAGTAAATAATTGTCTTGCAAAAGAAGTATTGCCACACTCATCTGTTGCAGACCATGTAACTACATAGTTGCCTGCATCTATTCTTCTTTCTAATACTCTCCCTGGTCTCTCAAATAAAAGAGGAACTTCACCACCATTACTAATTAAATCTAACCGGTGTGTCCAACTGATATTAGGAGCAAGCGAGCAGTCATCCGTAGCAACACCCTGTATAATAAGATGTGATCTACAACTATCTGGCTTAGCTTCTAATGATATATTATTTGGACTTACATCGATTACAGGACCTGAGCTATTGATCACATCAATGATTTGATCAAATGTAAATCTCGCATCGGCATTACCAGGAAATCTACACCAGTCAACAACAGTCCATGTTCTTATAATTCTTCTACATACTCCAGGAACATTTTCAACTTCTCTGTCAAAAGGTTCTGAAGCAAAAACATTATTACATCCAGGCACTACTTCTATAAGTGCATCCAACTCTGCTTGAGTAGGCGGTGCATCATCACAAGTATCAACAACTCTGTCAGCAGGGAAATTAACATTGTCTGCAGTGAATATATTTAAGTTTGTAAATGCAATACGCTGAGAGCAGATTACATTATCTTCTCCAGTGAAATTTAAAAACCACTCTATATCTATATATCCATCTCCACAATCATCTATAGTCCTTCCTACTTCTCTTATAGATGGCGTTAGTGCATCTGATAGACAAGGATTAGAACTTGATATCGTAGGTGGAGTTAAACTCGTTATATCAAATGAATCAAAAGATGTACAAGTCTGAGTCGAAACATTGGCAGGACAGATAACAGATGGTCCTTCTCCTTTGAACTGGACGACAGCTTCAGTCATACAACTTGAAGTCAAACCAGTTTCATCTGTAATCTGAAGTTCAACCATAACTGACTGACCTATATCTGCACAACAGAATTTTACAAAGTCAGCAAAGTCCTGAGGAGTCTCACAAGTTGAAGTAGCTCTATCTACTCTTCTAACTTGGTATGACACAATAGAAGTACAGGCATCGTAACTACCATCATCAAATGATCTGGCGAACACCTTTCCTAAGAAACTCTCATTGAGAGTCACAACAGTTCTTGAGTCACATACAGGGACAGGTTCTTTTCCATCCTCTATAGTTACGTCAAATTCTACTTCGTCCATATTACCACACTCATCTGTAGCAGTATACCTCACTGTTGTAACACCTAAAGAAAATCTTCTAGTTACGACCTGTGATGCGCTATCTCGAACTTCACCAAATTGTGCAAATAAAGTTTCTCCGGGCTCACGTATATCTATAGTATATGTCCAACTATGACATTCGTTAGCAGCTACTGTCGGAGTAGGCAATTCTACTTCCACAGAACAGACTTCTTTCTCCGTGCTGAAAGGTCCAAGATTAGAAATATTATTGAGGTTGATTTCTTCATCAACCACTTTTATAATTTGGTTAAATATTTTCAAATTTCCAGAATCACACCAATCTATAACAGTCCACCTTCTTACGATCTTGAATGTACTTCCACAAGTTGGAAATATCAGATCAGAAGTTGTCATTTTAAAATTACAAAGTCCTCTTTCTACAAAAGTACTATCGACAAAATCTACTATTGATTCTCCATCGATATTTGGCATTGAGTTATTTCCAGGCGTCTCACTATCTATAGACTCTAGGTAACTTATAGAAGGGAATGGATCATTACAATCTATAGGCATATCATCACCAAAATTCTTAGGAGCATCTATAGAATCAAGAGGGATTCTTTCATAGTATATAGTATCCTCACATGAGGTAACATTACTTACGTTATCTAGTACATTGTATCCCACGATTCTTCTAGCTGCGAACTCATCTGTACAGATCATTCGCGTAAGTTCATTTCGTGTTATATTGATCGTTACATCTTCATTACCACAGTTATCGATGAGGTCTCTTTCTATTGCATTTTCTAAAAACGCAATAGCCGAAGCATCATCAGCAAACACATCTGTCCCAAAACACGGTATTGTATCTGTACCTAGACATACGATGTCTGGGGGCAACTTATCTTCGATATTTACCACACTCCAGCAGCTATTGGGATTAGCTACTCCAGATTCGAATATTCTAACTGTTAGAAATCTTCCTACAAACTGAGAACCAATATCAGCTCTCGTTGCATCGAGATTAATTACATTTTGATTCTCATCTAGAAGCTCTATACCATAAGCGCAACTGGCCGTAGGATCAAATCCTTTTAGTACCATACTTGGAGTAATAGTGGCCTGACAGAGGTTATTGACTGATACATTAAGTGTATCAACACAATTAAAACTACACTGTGAATTTAACTCAAGATGAGTTCCAAAGCACATGAGTAATATTATACTCATCAGGACTTTTTGGAATCGTGCGAATCTTTTCATTGTTATTTTCTTTTGGTCCTTAACTTCCTGTTTGGGGGACGGAATAAAGTCTAGTTAATTCGTTCTGTTAATTAAGTTTCTTTCGATTATACTAATTGATGATCGATGGCAAACTTGATTAGGTTGACAGTGTTTCTTACTCCCAACTTTCTCATGATATTCTTACGGTGTACACCGACAGTCTGATCACTGATATATAGTTGAGAAGCTATCTCTTTATTATTCAGAGCCTTGGTGATAAGCTCTAATACTTCTTGCTCTCTTTTGGTAAGTTTCTTTCTAAGTAGAAATCTATCTTCGAAAGGCTGGGCTGCAGTAGACGTACTTCCATTTTTTCTTGGAGTAATCTCTAATCCTGTAGCTAAGAATGTGTTACCGGACATAATCTCCTTCGCACACTCTGCCACCTCAGTATGATCATTATACTTACTGTAGTAACCATCTACACCCTTCTGAAATGCTTCTTTCACAAACTTGTGATCTGTGTAGCCAGACATAACACATAAACGCAAATCAGGAAACTCGTCTTTGATAGTTGGTATGAGCGTAAGACCGTCTTCATCATAGAAATTAAGCTCCATGAAGAGCAAATCTGCTTCTGTCTGATAAAGCACCTCCTTTAGGGCACTTGCAGAACCAGCTGTGGCTACCACTTTCATCTCAGGAGACTCCGTCTCTTCGATGATACGTTGAAAGCCCTCCATAAAGAGGAGGTGTGCGTCTGCTAAAATGGTCTTAATTATGTTCATATCAACTGGCCTCTATTTAATCTGGTCAATCCTTAATTCATATCAAAAGGACAAAATGAGTGCCAAACTCCCTAAATATTTATTTAGGACTTACATATCAGATAGATATACTTATAAGTAGCTGATAACAAGGGTGTTATCAAATTAATTAACTTTAAAAAGAAAAGAGGGGAATCCTAGTTATGTTCTAGAATCAAGGGTGATTATGGGCGAAACAAGCGTAAAACGGTCTTTTGCTCTCCACGTCTCAAAATGACATTATATATACCACTTTCAGCTAAGATTTGAGTCGATAGATCGATGATGTTATCTCCTTCTCGGAGAGCTACATCAGCTTCTGATATCATTCTACCTTGTACGTCAAATAGTAGGAGATCTACGGTATAATCCTCAACAGCATGCACCTTGACGAATACATTATTAAGACTAGGATTAGGGTATAAGACGGCTTTGAGATCAGTTTGCTCGATCACGGGACCTACAATTAAATCTATAGGATCAACTGCAGTAAATACATTATCCTGCATCACATCTACTCCTGAATTACGCATGATAACATCGCGGAAGGTTGTATTTGTTATCTCCAACTTTTCTGCTTCGGATAGTGCAGGATCATTGAGATAGTAGAATTTATCGCCATCTCTCAATCTTTGGAACTGATCTACCATAATGGCCATGATAGTGTTACCGAACATAGCATCAGGCATGTGGTCTTCTGCCAACATACCCACCCATGAATCAATCTCATCCACAGATCCGTATAAATCTTGAAGCAATGCCACATCTTCGGCATTGGATGTAAGCTCCGATATAGACTGAAGTCTTGGAAGACCGATGTCTTCTCTGATAGAATTAAAATCTCCAAGACCTCTTTCTCTCCCTCTATTAATATTGATAGCAGCAAGGTCTAAGCCTCCTTGCCCTGGTAGTCCAAACAAGAAGTTACGGACATCATCTATGACTTTGCAGTCTAGCTCTTGCTGTACTTGAGCTGCCATCCCTCTGACATAAGGGTCTATACCACCTACCAGCGGTATAACAATGGGGTTAAAAAAAGCATCTCTCAAAGTGATATCACCTGATGGGATGATGTCTCCATCTTCATCTAGTCGCATGATATTACTATTGATCAGTGTATGTCCCATACGAAAGGCAGATGCCGAAAAGACATTAGATATCTGAGCATTGATGTCATCACGATATCCACCATAAGGGGCAATATTAACGCCCATCGCTGGAAGCCACTCGTTATATACTATAGACTGAAGATATGCGCCCACTTTTCTCCTAGCCACCTGATAAATCTCTTCATCTTCTAAGGATGGGTTGTCAGCTGATATCTCGTCTGCAAGTCGATTATGTTCTCTTACAAATAGGGTATGTATAGTAGCTAAAAGTGGATTTTCATTAGCTCTTACGTCTCCAGCGATGAAGTGCTTCGGGCCGATACCCACTGCATCATCCATAAATGGAGCTTCGTTATCTGTTGGATCATTGAACTCTCCAGTCAGCGTATTCCAAGGGAGTAGATCTCCATCAGAAACCTTCAGCTTACCACCTTCAAATGACCTCAACCAATGCTCTCTGGATTCTGTAGAGCCATATACTGCCGAAGCATCTATGTAAGCTGTTAAGTCATTGCGATAGGTTCTCACATTATCGGTAGATGTCCCAGATCCTTCAAGTGCATGTGATCTGGACATAAAAATCGGTAGCCCACCTGGTATAAAGTCTAGATCGCCATCAGGTATAGTTATGGCGAGTGGTTCTTCTGCATTGTTTTCGATGAAGACAAGTTCATGATCAATGAACTGACCAAAAACCCAAATGAAGTCACTCAAGTTATTGTCATCAAAAATATTATCCTCTTGAGAAAAGAGCGTGTTACTGATCAGTCGAGGATTAGGGCGATCTTCGCCATTCATAGCTGAGATGCCATCAGAAAACCTAGGTTCTGTAAGTTGAAATAGTTCCGTTCCTTCTGCTCCCCAGTCAGGGTTGAGAGAATTATTAAAGGATCCATCTATAGATCTCACTGTCTGCGTAAACCCTAGTGCAGGCAGACAAAACAGAATCAATACGAGGTAGACTTTAGTCAAGTTCATAGTCAAAAATATATGTCGTGGCACCGACATGCAAATATATGGATCTAGATGCTATCACAATGTTAAAAGTATATAATGAAGTTACCTTTGTTGAAAACAAAAGTAAGCAAGAACAACTACACTTTCTATAGTTAAAATATTAAATCACAACAGATTATACATATCTAAATAATCTAATGTGACAAACGGACCATCGAAGAACCTTTGTGTCTAAAAATAAACCCTAGTAATAACCCTCTGATCAGGAGCATAGCCATAAATGCATACCATATGGGATTTGAAACATTTCCCTCGAGGGATCTATATATGATGATATAGAGGACCAAACTGAGTAGCATCGTATCCCTCATGATCTTTGTCTGGGTAAGCCCTATGAAGATACCATCCCAGATATAACACCAGATCGCGATGATCGGTAGGAAGGCCAGCCAGAAGCGATAACCACGGAGCAATCCAATGACTTCTGGATCTACAGAAAACAAAGCCGATATCTCGACTGTGAAGAAATAATAGATAACTGTATACACAAGTGCCATAGCAATAGCCATACTAAAGGAAGACCTGATAGCTGCAAAAATCTTCAAGGAATTCTTTTCTCCTTTGGCAGTACCCACTAATATCTCAGTCGCATGAGCAAATCCATCAATGCCAAATGATAACCAACTCAAGAACTGAAGCAAGACGACATTCGCTCCGAGGATAAGTGGTCCTTGTATACCACTCTGCCGATAGAAAAACACGAAAGAGAAAGTAAGTGCAAGGGTACGCACGAACAAGTCGGAATTAATCCGAAGAAAAGCTTGGATGCCACCCAAGTTTGGCGGCTGGATTTTTTTGAGTCTGTACTTCATCCTTAAGATGATGAGGAGAAGCGCGATACCTAGATACTCTGCGATGACCGTACCATAGGCGGCTCCTGCTATATCCCAATCAGCATGAACCACGAGATAATAGCTCAGTAAGATATTAGCAAGATTTATAAACACTGTAGCGATCAATGGCGACACCGTATCTTTTTTTCCAAAAAGCCAGCCTATCAAACCATAGTTGCAAAGTGTCGCAGGAGCACTAAGGACCCTGATCGAAAAGTACTTGAACACGAGATCTTCATGATCAGCACTTATACCTAAGAGGGTGATCGACATCGAGAATATAACATCCTGAAAAAGTAAGATCAGTAGGGAGATCAGCAAGGCAAGGAGGATAGATCTAGAAAGTATCTGAAGTACTTCTGCGTCTTCTCCTGCACCTGTAGCTTGAGCTACCATGCCTGTAGTGCCCATCCTCAAGAATCCAAAACTCCAAAAGAAGAAATTAAAGATCATCGTGGCGAGACCTATAGCACCTAGATGAATCACAGAAAGGTGCCCCATCAAGGCGACATCTACACTCGATAGTAGAGGAATCGAAAAGTTGCTCAGGATGTTAGGTATAGCAAGTTTTAAGAGATCTCGACGCATGAATTGTTACAGGGTTATATAAGCGAGGCTTTTTGCTACGTTATTTGCTATAGTTGCATGATTAAGGCACAAGAAGCGAAGATGATTATAGAAAATTTAAGATTTTGCAGCTGATGAGCGAAAACAAGCTCCGATATATCTTTCATGAATTTTACTCTCTCTTGACGAACAAAAGATTTATACTCAACATACTAGGCATCATTGCATTCTTAGCGATCGTGCTTTTTGCTGTGTTTGCTTGGCTTCGGTCTTATACTAATCATGGCCAGAAGTTAGAACTTCCGAGCTATGTAGATCAAAGTATCCAATCAGCTATGGATGATGCCGAGTCCAGATCTTTCAAGATTATCGTCAATGACTCAGTTCATATAGTAGGCAAAGAAGGTGGTATCGTACAGATACAAAATCCACCTGGTGGCTCGCTAGTGAAAGAGAATAGAAAAATCTATGTCACTATCACCAAGTTTCAACCCGATCAAATTAAGCTCGATGACATGAGGTTTTTTGGTGAAGACTTTGATCAGATAACCGCACAGCTCAAGACGAGGAGTATACGGACGGAAGTAAAGTCTACTGAGTTTGATCCGCTGACTCAGAACTCTGTGTTAGAAGTGTGGTATCAAGGAAAGAAGATTATAGATCGAAGAAAAGATTCTAAAGGACTAACTGTTGATAAAGGAGATACTCTCGAGTTTGTGATCAGCAGTAGCCAAGGAGGCTCGAGTAAGGTACCTGACCTTATAGGAACGAAGGTGAGCATCGCCGACTTCATGCTCAAGCCTAAAGGTCTCAACATAGCTATCGAATATACTGACGGAGAACCACTTCCTAAAACTCTAGAAGGCAATGCTGTCATAGTAGATCAATACCCTTCAGAAGGAACAACCCTTCCACGCGGATCCACGATTACTTTGAAAGTTAAGAAGCCTCTGTAGGCATAGACTGTCCTGCTCTAATCAGGTATACTCCTATCAGTATAAAGACCATACTGAGCAGGTGCATCCAGCCTACATACTCGCCATCTACAAATCCCCATATCATAGCAACTATAGGGATCATATAGGCAACGCTCGAGGCAAATACTGCACTCGTATCCTGCACCAGTTTATAGAATATCACGAGCGCTAAAGTGGTACTCATCAGAGCGAGAGCACTAACCGCTGCAAGGGAAGTCATGCCTTCAGGATGATTACTAATTATATCGGGGATATCTGTAAAGGGTATACTCATGAAAATCGGAAAACCCAGAAGCACAAATGCAAAAGAGCTCAGATCAATGGGTTTTACATGTTGGAAGAATTCTTTGATCAAGTTGACATTAGTTCCGTAAAATACTGTAGCCAAGATGACCAAGCCTGCATAGAAAAGGGGGATGCCATCTTGTTGATTGATAGGTTGATCAAGCCAGATCAAAGCGGCAGCTCCTAAGAAGCCTATTGCTACTCCTACTACTTGTTTGGAGGAGGTGATATTCTTGAAAAAGATAACACCAACTAACAAAGCAAAAATAGGTGTGATACTATTAAGAATACCACTAGTGGCACTGCTGAGACGAGTTTGGGCAGTCGCGTACATAACTGCTGGGATGCCACTTCCGGTCAATGCAATAATCAGATAAAACCACCATCTGTGCCACTCGAGTCTTTTGATTCGCATCAAAAAAAATGGCAGGAAGGCCATACCTGATATAGACACCCTGAGCAACGCCACATGCTCTGGAGAAAAAGCAACAAGCGCCCGCTTAATGAGTATAAATGAGGTCCCCCAGATCACCGATAGAAAAACCAAAGTGGCCCAATGCTTCCACTCTGCTGTCATCTAACCTCTTATCTCTTGGATCTTGGCATAATTCTCAACTGCAGACCAAACTCTGAATACATTTTTATAACAAATCTTAGCGATGTCTTCATCACTATATCCTCTCTCAAGTAGCACCTTGATGAGGTTAGGATATTGGCTCACATCTTTAAGGCCTGTAGGGAGTGTATCTCCTACACCGTCATAGTCTGAACCCAATCCCACAGCATCTATACCTGCGATAGACACTACATGATCGATATGATTAGCGACCATCTCCACATCTGACATGAGTACCGGGTGGTCTTTTTGGTATTGATCCATGATTGGCTTTGCTTCTTCGTCTCTCCAAGAGAGTCCTTTCTCTTCGAGGAGAGCAGCTAACTCCGATCGCGAGTCGTCGATGCGATCTGCTATTGCCTTGTCGAGAAATGATGATCCAAAATTAATCTGTATTACACCATTTTCTTCTCCGAGTCTCTGGATCATAGCATCATCCATGTTTCTTTCAAATCCCGGAGTGTACTTCCTAACTGATGAGTGCGAAGCTATTACTGGCACATCAGTCAGTTCCATAACATCATAGAAGGCCCGATCAGATACATGAGATATATCTACCATGATACCCACACGGTTCATCTCTTTTACTACATCTTCTCCATATGGACTAAGCCCCTTCCAAGTTCCAGTGGTGTCATAAGAGGAATCACAGATCAGGTTATCCTTGGCATGAGTAAGGGTGATGTAAGAGATACCTCGATCTTTGAAGTGTCTGACTAGTGATATATCGTCTTCGATACCCGATCCATTTTCCATACCCATCGGAAGAGCAATTTTCCCTTGCTCAGCTATCCGCTCTACATCCTTTACATTATAAGCTACTTCGAAGTAAGTCGGATGAGCGGAAGCGATGCCTGCGACCATCGTTATCAGACTATCAGCAAGTCTTCGGCTTGCTCCTTCTTCTTGCTGAAGATTTGAAGGAAGATAGATAGACATAAATGGTGCATCTAGCCCACCTTCTTTTGCTCTTTTATAATCAAAGTCTCCATCATCTGTCTCGATCGGAATCCCTAGATACTCCTTAGCTAATCTAAAGTTTTGAATCTTAAGTCTATATGGAAGGTCTACGTGACCATCAGTGATGATGAACTCTTGAGCAAGGCGATTGGCTTTTTGCTCTAGGGTTTCTACGGGCTCGACTGGTGCAACAACCGACTGCTGCGTAGCACAGGAGCTAATAACAAGAGAGAGTAAAAAAATGAGTCTAGTCATCGTGTGAAATCGTTTATATGTGAAGATGATTGATTTATTCGGATTCCTATCAAGATATGCTTGTAAAGGATTTACGTAGGTGGCTATAAGTTATTAGGCTTCTATCACCTTATGGTGTTATGATTTTTTATTTTTGCCCGTCGTCAAGCTAGGATTATGACTCAAGTAAAACTTATATCCGGTAATGAATCAAAATATCTCGCTGAAGAGATAGCGGAGTATTATGGGTATGAATTATCACCTGTTGTTCTCAATCGATTTAGCGATGGCGAGATGCAGCCGGTTATACAGCATTCTGTGAGAGGTGCTTATGTGTTTTTTATCCAGAGCACATTTCCTCCAGCTGACAATCTGCTCGAGCTGCTTCTTCTTATCGATAGCGCCAAGCGGGCTTCTGCCGGTTATATCACAGCTGTGATCCCTTACTTCGGTTATGCGCGACAGGATAGAAAAGACAAACCGCGTGTTCCGATATCTGCCAAGCTAATCGCTAAGATGTTAGAGGCGGCTGGTGTAGACAGAGTCGTAACGATGGATTTTCATGCCGAGCAAATACAGGGATTTTTTGATATCCCAGTCGATCATTTGAAGAGCAATGCCATCTTCATCCCATACTTGAGCAAGTTAGATCTAAGCAATGCCCTCTTTGCTTCTCCAGATGTAGGGGGCGTAAAGAGAGCCCGGAGCTATGCCAAGCACTTTGGTAAGAGTCTAGTGATCTGTGATAAAGAAAGAGAAGTCGCTAATCAGGTTAAGGCTATCAGTGTCATCGGTGATGTAACTGGCAAGGATGTATTTCTTGTAGATGATCTAGTAGATACCGCTGGTACACTTTGCAAAGCAGCAGAAGCGATCATGGATGCTGGTGCTAAAAGTGTAAGAGCTATCTGTACTCACCCTGTTCTCTCAGGGCCTGCTTATGATAGAATCGAAGAGTCTGTATTATCTGAAGTACTTACGACGGATACTATACCACTCAAGCAAGAGTCAACTAAGATAAAGGTTCTTTCTTGTGCTAAGCTTTTCGCCAGAGCTATCCGAAACACGCATGAGTATCGATCGATAGCTGCGCTTTTTGTAGAGTAATCTTCCTAGAGACTTCTAGTTCTTCCTCCGTCCACGGGTAGATTGATACCATTCACATAACTTGCTGATGGGCTTGCTAACCAGGCTACGGCTGCGCCTATTTCTTCCGCTTCCGCAAATCTTTGCATCGGCACACTTTTCTTGAGACCTTCAGCTACCTCTTCAAATGTCTTACCCAAGCTCTCAGCCCTCTTGCCAAAGATATCTCTCAGTCGCTGCGTATCTGTAAATCCTGGTAAGACATTATTCACTGTGATGCCGTGTGGACCTAATTCATTAGCCATGGTCTTAGACCAACTTGCTACTGCTCCTCTAGTTGTGTTAGAGACACCGAGGTTGTCTAATGGTGCTTTAACAGAGGTGGAGATGATATTGATAATACGACCGTAACCTTCTTTGATCATACCTTCCTTTACCAGACCTACAAGCAGGTGATTACACACCAAGTGTTGTTGGAAAGCAGCTAAAAAATCTTCTGCAGTAGCCTCCGTGATAGGTCCCGCAGGTGGGCCACCGGTATTATTGACAAGGATGTGATAGTTGCGATGCAGCAGCAGTGTTTTTACTTTTTTATTGAGATCTGCACGATCAGAGAAGTCTGCCACGAGAAAGTCATGGTCCTGCTTATTCTTAAAATCAAGAACCATCTCTTTGATGACATCAGACATCAGATCTGCACTCCGTGAAACCAAAGTGACATTAGCACCTAATCTAGATAATTGGATGGCAGTGGCTTTGCCTATACCTTTAGATGCTCCACACACGAGAGCGTTTTTGCCGTACAGATCAGTATTCATCTGCTAAATATAGCTCACAGTACCGTCTTTTACGCTATACACGGCTCCTACTATATCTATCTCACCTGCTTCTTCCATCTCAGCTAAGATCGGACTGTCTTGTCTCATCTTCTCTATAGTCAGGTGCACATTAGTGGCTACAACTTTCTCTACAGTCTCTGCAGATGCATCTCCAGATCCTCCAGTTACTTTATCAACTGCTGGCTTAATCTTACTTAAGAGAGCTGTGATATTACCTAGCTCAACTCCTTTGCACGCAGCTGTTACAGCTCCACAGCTTGAATGGCCTAGTACCATCACTACTTTTGATCCAGCTACTTTACATGCATATTCTATAGAACCAAGTATATCTTCATTCACGATATTACCTGCTACTCTTGCACTAAATATATCGCCGATACCTTGATCAAATACGATCTCTACCGGCACTCTCGAGTCTATGCAACTAAGTACTGCCGCAAAAGGATATTGGCCACCACTTGTATCGCTTACTTGTTCAAGCAAATCTCTTGATGCTTGTAGTTTTTTCACAAACCGTGCATTGCCTTCTTTCATTATTTGAAGTGCTGATGCTGGCGTAAGCGCGCTTTGAGTTTCTTTCGTGAAAGCTTTCATTTGATAATCGATTAATCTTATTGAATTATTATTTAAACGGTTGTATTTGGACCATATACGTCTTCGACATTTTCATTCATCCAAACTAGACACTCTTTAAAATCTTTAAAGATGTGTTTATGTTCAATCAAATCAGGGATAATATCTATCTTCTCCATCATGTATCTCGGTTGCTCCTTAAGACCCACCAGACACACAGTCTTTCCTGCTTTAATTAGATCTACAAGGATGTCCTCCATAGTAAAGAGTCCGGACTGATCCATATATTTGGTTTTATCTACCCTGATGATGACTGCTTCGGCAGTATCTGGTATATCATTGACCATAGATTGGATCTCACTTGTGGAGCCAAAAAATATAGGACCTTCTATGTGCTTGATATATACTTCTTCCTTTAGGTTCTCAGGGAAGTCGATCTCATCAGACCATCCTTCATCTTCCTCGAGAGCCTTCACTTCTGAGTGCTCAGCCGTTAGATCACCAGAGTGCTTCATGAATAATAAAGCAGAAAGTACAAGACCTATACCTACTGCTGGAACTAGATCCCACACAGAAGAAAGTACGAGTACGATGAGCATAACTACAACCTCACTCTTTGGCATATTAGGTATCGCCTTAAGACCTTTGTAGTCCATCACACCGATACCCACTGTTATCAAGATACCTGCAAGAACTGCTGCTGGTATCTTAGAAGCTGTAGGACCAAGTAGGAGTAGCACTAAGAAGAGCAATATACCTGCTATCATACCTGATAGTTTGGTTTTTCCTCCAGCGTTAATATTTACAACAGTACGGATGGTGGCACCCGCTCCTGGTATACCTCCGAAGATGGCAGCAACACTATTACCTATACCTTGACCTATCAATTCTTGATTAGAGTTGTGCTTTGTCTTCGTCATATTATCTGCTACTATCGAGGTAAGCAGAGAATCTATCGCACCTAATAATGCAAGCATGATAATAGGGCCGATATAAGGCACTATACTACCAAAACTAAATTCTGTGATGATACCTAAGTTAGGGAGCGGAAGACCACTTGGGATTTCCTGTATAGGTCTATAGGGAAGATCAAAACCCAAAGCGATCCCCGTCATTACGAATAACGCAACAAGGGTACTAGGTATGGCGGTTGTAATCCGTTTGAATCCGTATATGATAAATATCGTACCGAGGGCTATCAAAAACTCTAGCCAACTAATATTTGCGAAAGCGCGACCCATCACTCTAAAGGCTCCTAATACTCCCGACGCATTGGCACCAGCAAGTGTGCGACTCTCTTCCGCTATAGCCTGAGGTGTAACCTCTCCAGCCCTCTTGATGGTCTCTGAGAAAGACTCTAATACAAGGATTCCTTCATCCGCTTCGTCTCTTAATATCTTTTCTAGCAACACTTCTTCAGCCTGCGGTTTGAATTGTTCCACATATGCCACATCCTCTGTAGGATAGTAACCTAAGGCTGGAAGTATCTGAGTGACCAGAATAATCACTCCGATCGCTGTCATAAATCCAGATACCACGGGATATGGGATGTACTTTATATAGGAGCCAAGGCCAAGCACACCAAGACCTATCTCTAATAGTCCTGCAAGTAAAAAGACTGTAAGAATCGCAGGGAGAGCCTGCTCAACACTACCATTATTAGCTGCTACTATACCCGCTATTATCACCAAACTGACAGCCGTCATCGGTGCCGTTGGGCCAGATATCTGCGTATTGGTACCACCAAATAAGGCGGCAAAAAAGCTGATGAATATCGCCCCATAAAGTCCAGCTGCTGGACCTAATCCAGAGCTAACACCAAAAGCAAGAGCTAGTGGTAAGGCTACTATACCTGCAGTGAGCCCACCAAAGAAATCACCACGAAAGTGCTTGAATGTGATAAACTTATTCATTCTCAGGAGTCTTAGTCGATTATTAAAGTGGCTCTAAATACCCAAAAATCTTGAATATGAGGATGCGAGCCTTACTAAGCAAGTTAACAGTAATACTTTCATTCGTCCCAAATTAAGCAGGATTTTTGAGATCGGTAAGGTTGGATAACTACTTTTGGCGTCGCTAATGACAAGAACTCACACATATTTTATCTCTGACGCTCATCTTGGTGTAGATCTGGAGCTAACTTCTCGAGAAAGAGAACAGTTGCTAGTGTCTTTCTTGAAGAGCATAAAGACTAAGGCTAAAGCCATCTTTCTTGTGGGAGATATATTCGACCATTGGTTCGAATACAGAAAAGTTGTACCCAAAGGATTTGTAAGACTCCTCGGCACGCTTGCTGAGTTATCAGATCAAGGCACTACCATCACTTTTATCAGAGGGAATCATGATATGTGGGTATATGACTACTTCGAAAAGGAGATCGGCATCAAGTCTCAGAGAGCAGATGATTTATATATCATAGATCAGAAGAAGTGGTATGTCAGTCATGGTGATGGTCTTGATCCTAGCGACAAGTCATATCTCCTGCTAAAAAAGATCCTCCGTAACTCAATAAGCCAAAAGTTGTACTCGATGATCCATCCACGAATCGGCCTTCCACTGATGAAAAAATCAAGTGGTCATAGTCGAGATCTTGAAGAAGATAAAGTAGCTATCCGACATGAAAAAATGAAGCGCGCTGCTATGAAGATTCAGCAGAAGCATGACTTCGACTATTTCATATGTGGACATCTTCATGCTCCTTTAAAAG
>CAZXIE010000067.1:0-18865 GCA_964640065.1 uncultured Saprospiraceae bacterium | reverse complement strand
CAGTATAATAGAGAAGAAGTTGCTGTGGTATTAGATCAAGAGTATAAGAACCGTATCGACGTAGCCTTTGACTCTGTAGGCGGTAGTATGTTTGATGCTATCCTACCTCAGCTAGCTCAAAAGGGTCGTCTGGTCATCTGTGGATTAGCGGCTGAGCTCAGCCGTTCATCTTTTGAAATTATAGAAGCTCCTCGAGCATATGAATCTATATACTGGAAAGGAGCATCAATAAGGTGCTTCATGAATCATCTATATAAGGATGAGCATCCGTTATCTCGCGACTTTCTAACACAACTATACCAATCATCACAGCTATCTGTCTTAGTTGATCCCTCTCCTTTCAACGGAGTAAACTCTATCATTCAAGCATCTAAGTATTTGTTAGGAGGTAACAGTCGAGGAAAAGTTGTCGTAGCACTTTTGTAAGACGTCAAAATATTTGATTAACCAAGCTAATAGTTAATTTAATTAACTATATTCGACTCATTAAGGTCATCGCTGTGATAACCTAACTCACTACTTATAAGCATTCGTATATCTAAAATTTTCATAAATGAAAAAACTATTTACTCTTAGGTGGATCACTTGTATACTCATGATGGCGGCAGGTGTTTCATTAAGCGCACAGACCGTATCAGGTACTGTGATAGATGGCAATACCGGAGAAGCTCTACCTGGAGTTAATGTCGTCGTAAAGGGCACCACGATTGGAGATGTAACTGATCTAGATGGTAAGTATATGATCAATGCAAGCTCAGGTGATATACTAGTATTCTCTTTTGTTGGATTCAAGAATATGGAAGTGTCCGCAGATGGTGGAGACATGAATATTAGTTTGGTCGAAGATGCAACCCGTCTCAATGATGTGGTGGTTACAGCAACAAGACAACCTGTAAGAAAAATTAGAACTACGACTGCCATAACTACAGTTAGCAAGCAAGAAATAGCTGCTCTTCAACCTGAGTCCATCGCTGAAGCACTTGCTGCTACTCCCGGTGTGACAGTTGAAAATAGTCAAGGGCGAAAATCAAATTATAACATTAGAGGGTTTCCAAGTGGGAATACATACGTCACTACTTTATATGAAGGTCTACCACTTAATGGTTTTTCTGCAAGGTCTGCGGGGACAAATGAATTTATAGCTCTCGACAGAACTATAGAAAGAGTAGAAGTAGTGAGAGGGAGTGGTGCAACATTATTTGGTCGTGCAGCTGGTGCGGGAGCAGTAAATCTCATTTCCACAACTGGAGGAGACAAGCTATCCGGCGGTGTGCAGTTTACTGCATTTAACAGCGTAGTTGGTAATGACTTGCCAACTGGAGAAAACTTTGACTATAGGATAGATTATAACATTAGTGGACCTCTTGCTGATAATGTTAAATTTAGCTTAGGAGGTTACCTCATGGAAGATGCCGGTTATAAAGAGTGGGCAAATCCAGACCAAGGTGGACAAATTAGCGCCAACGTAGATATTGATATATCTTCTAGATGGAATCTTAGAGTATATGCTATCGTAGGAAATAACCAGTTCAATAACCTCACAGATTCTCCATTTGATCTTGGGACCGGTCAGATAGCAGAAGGATGGGCCAATAACAATACCTTCTATCCAGATAATACTCAACTTAACTTTCAGTCGGAACTAAGAACCAGTGTATTTGCTCCAATTCAATTTACTACACCCTTACTTGATTCTGAAGGAAGAACTATCACACAGAATCAAGCTGTTGATAATCGAGAAGAAGTCGAAGGAGGTTTATACGGGTTAACTTCAGATGTCGAACTTGGTAAAGGGTGGTCATATGTATTTAAGCTAAGAGGAACTGGGTACAGTTGGAGGGATCAAAATGAAATATCATTGAACTCGTTTTACAACTTTGACAGCAACATCTTAAGACTAAATGCTAATTCTATAGGAAATATACGAGATGTAATCACAGAATCAAGATTGAATTACGAAATAGAAGGCGATAAGGCAAAGCACTTAATTAGTTTTGGTATGTACTATAGCAATGCTATATACGACAGGTTTGGAGGACTTCACTTCTATACTTCAAATGTAAGCCCAAGACCTACATATGGATTTTTTGGTCCTCCTGGAACACCTCCACCTACAAGATTTTCTCTTTCGACTACCACTTCTCATCAAGAAGAAAGAGTGCTTAGCTTTTATGCAGGAGATGAGATGTCCTTTAATGATCGGCTAAATGTCAACGTCGGAATCAGATGGGATCAAATGACAGGATTTTTTAATAATGATCCAGAAGCAATTCAAGGTGTAGATTTTGATCCTGCCATGTTAGAAGAAAACGAACTGGACTTTACAGATTTTTCTGCAAGTATAGGTGCCAACTATCTTTTAGGAAGCAGAAGTGCCATCTATGGAAGTTTTGTCCGTGCATTCTCTTTACCGTCAGTAGGCCTCGCTACGCCGATACCAGAAAGAAATGAAATTGTAAATAATGCCGAACTTGGTTTTAGATTTGGCATAGGAGATTTAGGTGCTGATATCGGTGTTTTTAATACTGTAATTAACAATAGATTCGCCACTGTATTTGATCCAAACGCAACAACAGGTCAGACATTTGTACCTCGACCAGTTGGTACTAATACAGTTCAAGGTGCAGAAGTCCAACTCACATTTGCACCTCAGGCTGTTAAAGGACTACTACTGCGCGCGAGTTACACACTACAAGAATCTCAGTATGACGGTCTTCAGATAGCTCTTGATAATGTAGATGCAGATGGAGACCCTGAAACTCCAGATGTGCCTCAGGCAGATCTCGATAATTTGTTTGGACTTGAGTTAGTAACAATAGATGCTGAAGCTCAAAGATTTGCAATTGACGTAGCTGGTAACAGGGTTCAAAATACACCCAACAATATTATTTCCTTCAATGCATCATATAACACCGGTGGTTTTGGATTAGGTTTTGACTATGTCAGATATGGTGGAAGATATGCGACAGCACTTAATCTATATCAGACTCCAGATCTTGATATAGCAAATGCCAATATTAGTTATAGATTCGGCATAGCTGGAGGAAAGGGTCTTAGGATCGGTCTTAGAATTAAGAATTTATTTAATGGTGCTGACCCTCAACAATTAGTTCTTGGTAGCACCAATGACGATACTTTAATCCAAAAGCAAAGAACTGAAAATTTTGATGGAGTTTTGGGTTTTGGAATTATCCAGATACCGAGAAGACTTCTATTTAGTGCAGCATACGATTTTTAGAATAATTTTTAAAATAGTTAGACAAGGCGCTTTCAATTATGAGAGCGCCTTTTTTATTCTGAGTCCATGAAAAATATAAGATGGTGGATAGTGGGTACCGTTTTCATAGGTACAACGATCAACTATATTGATCGTCAAGCGCTTTCTGTTGCTGCTCCAGTTATCATGGAGGATCTCTCCCTCTCTAATGAACAATACGGATGGATCGTCTCTAGTTTTCTACTTTCCTATGCTATCATGCAATTTTTATCCGGTCGATTTATTGATAAGGTTGGGGTAAAAAAGGGTTTTTCCGTGGCAGTAATATGGTGGTCTATTGCTAATATGCTGCATGCACTATCTTCTGGTTTCAGGAGTCTTAGTGCTTTTCGCTTTCTACTTGGTATGGGTGAGGCCGCTAACTATCCAACCGCCATGAAAGCTATCTCTTCATGGTTCCCCGATGAAGAAAAATCGAAGGCAGTAGGCATATTAAATATGGGTCCCGGCTTAGGAGCTATTATAGCACCTCCTCTCATGGCTTGGTTAATCACCGCGTATAATTGGAAAGTTGCTTTTATCATTACTGGATCTTTCGGTTTTGTTTGGCTACTATGGTGGTTATGGGTATATCACGAACCCAAGGATCATCCAAAAATCACTCAAGATGAACTAAAACTCATCCCCGAAAGAAATGAAACAGAGAGTACTCTAAAGTGGTACGACTACTTTAAGTACAAAGAAGTCTGGGGTCTATCACTGGCTCGATTTGTATCAGATGGGGCTTTCTATTTCTTTGTGTTTTGGCTTCCTAACTATCTATCGAGTGAAAAAGGTCTTGATCTCATTCAAATTGGCATGTTCGCTTGGATACCTTTTTTAGCTGCTGACATAGGGAGCTTTACAGGAGGTTGGGCTGGAAGTAAACTTATAGACAAGGGTATGTCATTAGACGCATCCCGTAAGTATATTCTATGGCTAGGGTCCTTGGCCATTTTACCCATTATGTCCTGTATTTATATTGAAAATATAAGTTTTGTCTTTTTCATTATCTCTTTTACTCTGTTTAGTCTTCAATTCAAACAATCTTCGCTATTTACTTTGCCGATAGACCTTTTTGAGCAAAAAGACGCAGCTTCAGTCTGGGGTATAACTGGATCCGCAGGTAGTTTTGGAGCTATGCTATTTACGCCAGTGATAGGATGGCTCGTGGATAACATGTCTTATAATCCAGTATTCGTAATCGTAGCTTTTTTACACTTGATCTCTACTATTATAATCGTCTACACCATCCCTACGATTAAAAAACTTAAACCAATTAAAATATAGTTATTTAATCAACTTAACCAATTGCTCTGATATACCTATATTGAAAGGACTTACTGAGAAATTAACAAAGAACAGAATTATAATAATGGATAAAATGATACTCATATCATGCGCTATAGGACTAGTCATGATCAGCTGCTCACCAAAGGTGATCAGCCAACCTGCTGTCTCAACTATGGGAGATGTGATGGGGGCTACAGAAATAACCGTAGCTGGGGAAGAAGCTTTTATCATGCTTCAGAAGAATATCTGTGGAACAACCGAAGAAGGAGTAACTCGCTACGGGATCTGGGAAGGACGGGCATATAGTCGGGTACCCGGAGAAAAAGACAGACATATATTTAATGTCGTTGGGCTCAACACAAGACAATGTAACGTCGTAGAGGATCCTGTAAAAGGTAAAGGTTTCAAGTCTGTGTCTCGAGAAATCATGATGTATATGGACCCCGAAACAAACGAAATACTTGACAAGTGGATGAACCCCTGGCTGGGTAAAGAAGTAAACGTCCTTCATGTAGCTAACGATCCAGTCAACATGCGAGGCACACTTTACGAGAAAAATGAAGAAGGAGAATATGCTCGAACTACTACGATCAGAGACCTCGGCGACATAGTTGCAAGCGGCTCAGAGATTCCACTTTTTTATGCCAATCCGCTCAATGGTGAGTTCCAGGGATATGTTGGTGGTGCATACCACGCCATGGAAATCTTCAATACTTTCTGGGATAAGGACGAAATGATGGATCCTAATGTTAAAACATTATCACAATCCACCTTATCCTGGTCTCGCGTTGCACAATGGCTCCCTTGGATGGAGATGGGTGCCAAGCCAGGATTAATGATCTTTAATACCACAGGATTTTCAACTTTTGATCGCAGTAGAGTCTATCCGATACTCGAAAAAGCTGTAGCTGAAAGATTTCCAACTTACCTCACGCCGCCACCCATTGATGACAATCGTCCTAATGAAACATCCTGGACAGTTTTCAAAAAACATATGGAGGGAAAAGATAAAATCAACGTCCGTCAGCAAGGAGTAGAAGGACATTAGTAGAGGCCATCCAAAAGCAAGATTCTCATGAGAAATATCATCAGTTACATCGCGATTTCCCTTACACTTATAATGATAGGTGCTAACTGTACACCATCTACCACAAGTGCGAGTGACGACACATCTCTAATTGAAAAGTCAGATCGCCCAGCATCCTATCACGCAGCACCCATAGCTCTAAGGACATGGGTTGACGCCCGGGCAGGTACGGGCAAAGCAGTACACTGGGTCGCAGATGGGTATGTGTACGAGTATCCTTCTGGTAAGAAGGCCTTTGGTATGAAGGGATTTGACAGTAGTACAGTTATCTGGCCAGAGGAGGAAGGAGGTCCTATACGACACCTGACTCGCAAGACTTTTGCATATACAGATCTTGAGACTGGCGAAGTCATCACTGAATATAATGGTGAAAAAGTAGAACCTATCGCCTACCCATATCAGATGATTACCTATCGTTTAGAAGGAGATAAAATCTATGGTGATGTAGAACAAGGTGTCGGTGACAAAATTCAAAAAATACCATCTAAGGATGGCATACCTTTTCGCAAATTAGGTGACACCTATATTTATAATGCGCAAGTATATCTTGACTTTCCTCTTCCCGGTGGCCGTCAGTACCAAGCATGGGAAAATTATGATTTCTTCATCCACCCTGAAGGCACAGTTGAAGAGCCTCATCAGATGACATGGCAGCGCTATGGCAAGATGCCAGCTTGGGCAGGAGGTGGTCCAGCGATCATAAGATTACATTCATGGAGAGTAGAAGATACAGCTGAGTTCGATCCACAACTACTCTCGTGGGCTAAGGCAGAAAAAGCAGGTTGGCTTACACCGCCAGCAGATATGGCGGAGATCAGGGCGATACAAAAAGGCGAACATCAACTGCCAGGATGGGGTGGCATCTAAGTGCTATGAGACACGGCCATGCGTAGACTCTTTTTTCTAATTTTATTATCCCTTTCTATTAAAGCTAGCTGTCAGGATGATCTGTTCAATATAATTGAATACTACCCCATCGCTGATCAAAATGAATGGCGCTATGTGGCTCCTGATGGCTGGAAAGATGGCGACTACATCTCATCTATAAAAGAAGACACCACTCACTTTCGTAAATATTATAATCACGATCAAGATATTTTTAATGCTCATCAGAGAACTATAGGTGCTGCCTGGCAACAAAGCAGCTTCTTTTTGCATTATGACGCAACTAAAGCCGCGAAAATGTTAGTTGTCAATGAACTAGGCATATTTCATGTCGGTGAAATTTTCGCCGGAGCAGCTAGTTTTCTATTTTTTGATCGACCCATATTGTGGTTGCCTGCTCTAATTGCTCAAGAGGAGCAACTAGAAGAAAATAGAAACTACAAGAGATTTTATCCTGATGGAAAGATAGACACAGGTACGTATCGCATCATCCAATCCATAAGCGGTCTAGAGCCAACATCGACAGCTTCGGGTCACTATGCACATTGTATGAGAATAAATTCTGAGACTTTTTGGCAGCTTTCGGATCATCAAACCGCACAATCCTTTAACTCATATCACTATGCTCATAATGTAGGAGTGGTCAAGGCAAGTGCAAGATTTATCATCAATACCAATGGTGAAGAAATAATCAATCGACTGATAGAAACTGATCTAAAAAAATTCAAGATTAACACTTCAGCTCATGCAGAGCTTTCCGCTACAGAGGTTATGCAGCATGCACATCTACATGCCGGTGGTCAGTACTGGTCACGTCCTAAAACACTAACTCTTACTGGACATGGGTACTTTTATAAAGATGGTTTGACTTTCTTTCACGAAGATCATAAAATGTATCGTGTCTTTGAAGACCAAAAAGAAGAAGCACATCGTGCCAATGGCAAAGTTAGAATAGAATCTCACCGAGATGGCAAGCCTATCATCATGGTCACCTTTGATGGAGCCTACACCTATGATCTGAAAGGACAGCGTCCCCAATCACAAGCAGATCAGCAGTGGGCTTCAAATTTTGGCTATGGCGCCATCCGACATGCTTTAGATGATGGATATCGATTAGAAAGAATGCCAGACGATAAAGTTGATGGACACCCAGCTTTTATCATCAAAGTAATAGACAAAGCAGATGGTGTCACCTTCTTTGGCATCAGACAGTCAGATTATAAAATCGTAAAAGTGGCCTTTGATACTCCAAGAGGCTGGCACGAGCGCATCTATTCTGATTTTTTTACAAAACCAGAGTATAGCTGGCAGCAGTCTGGTAGGGTTAGGCTATTCTATAATGGTATCAAGTCCAATGAAATCATATGGACCGACTTCGATGTGAATACTGATCTACCAGACGCTCTTTTCAAATTATAGCGTACACTTCAATATGAAATATGCTCTTTTCATTCTCTTAATGTTCTAGACTATATCTTGTTCTAAAGCATGGTTGCTCTTTTTGATCTTTTGAATTATTCTGCTTGTGTATTTATATCCGACGCCCTTCCCTGCTGTATCAATAAAGCTTTCTTTCTAAAAAACCTCAAGAATCCCTCGGCTCCCATCCTCGATCCATAGAGTCCAGAATTTTTAAATGAGTTCTTTTCTGCATCAAATACCTGATTGGTAAGACTGGCATCATTGATACTAATCCCTCCAGCATCTATGAGACTTGCTACCCGTTTAGATTCTTCTACATCACGGCCAAAAACTGAAGCCGATAGTCCAAATTGACTGTCGTTAGCCAAGGTTATGGCCTCTTCTACAGATCTATACTTCATCACTGGTATTACAGGACCAAAAGTCTCCTCGGTCATCAGACTCATACTATGGTCCACATCCACCACGATGGTAGGCAAGAGCCAAAGACCACCATTTTTATTCTCGATCACTCCTCCACTTAATATCTTGGCTCCTTTATTAACAGCCTCATCTAGCTGAGCTTGTATCTTATCAGCTTGTTGATCAAAGATCAACGGTCCCATCACACCACCTTTTTCATAATCACTGTTGTCTGTGATAGGGGCCACCTTTCTTTGCAGTTCTACTATGAACTCATCATAAATGTCACTATGGACATAGATGCGCTCTAGAGACTGACAAGCTTGCCCTGTAGCTCCAGCACAACTCCTGATGATGGCATCGGTAGTAATATCTAGATCTGCATCCGCTAACACAATTGCTGGATCTTTCCCTCCTAATTCAAGAAAGGCTGGTATAAAACGATCTGCACAGCGCAGAGCGATCTTCTTTCCCGTTTCTACACTTCCTGTGAAGCAGATCACATCAGCATGATCCACTACTGCTTTACCAGCTTCAGCTCCACCTCTGATCAAGCTTAATACGTGCGAAAGCCCTGGTGTCTCTCGTATGCTTTTATCTAAGACATCTATAAAGCGAGGTGTAACCTCACTCGGCTTCAATAACACAGTACATCCAGCTAGTAATGCAGGTATCGTATCGATGAGTGCTAAGAGAAGTGGAAAATTCCAAGGACTAATCACTCCTACCACTTCATAAGGCACCCGCTCTTGTTGGATGCTCACTGTGGGGTTTGTCATCGATTGTCGAGTTTCTAATGAATCAAAGTACTGTGGTACACTGTAACATCTACCTTGTATCAATCCTAAGGTTCCCTCGATCTCAATCTGACTGATCTTCTTGCGACCAGTATCGATAGACAAAGCACGAGTTAGATCATCTATATTCCTTTTAAGGGCCGCATGTAATTGTAATATAGTCGCAACACGTCCCTCTATACCATTTTCCAACCATGACTTCTGATTAGATCTAAGTTGCTTCGTATAATCAGCTACCTCTGCAGCCGAATTAACACGTAAGTTATAATCGTAAGCTCCTGTTCTAGGGTTTCTAATCTGCATGTACAGCTACTGGTTTTATAAAAAAGGAACAAATAAAAGCCATGCCTAAAAAAGCTACCATCACCCAGAAACTCATACTGTAATCTCCAGTCCTATCAGAGATTAATGCAGTCAACCATATCCCAAGCCCAGATCCGACTCCTTCAAATGTGGAAATGATACCGTTGATTTTTCCAGCATTTTTTACACCAAATGTCGTAATGATGATATAGTTAAATAAAGTATACAGTCCTCCCCAGCCCAGCCCTGTCAAGATCATAGCGGGCCACGCAAAAGCCGGACTATTCAAGGAGAAGAAGATGGTACCTGCTAGCATCATGATTAACTGAATTTTGAAAAGCAGGTATTTATTGATGTAGTCCGTCAGTATTCCTGATGCAAACTTGGCACATAGAATAACTGCAAAGAATACTCCAAAAAGAGAACTCGTTGTTTCTGCAGAGTACCCCATTTCTCTTAGGTATAAAAAGAGATTTCCTATAATCCCAAGAATAGTATAAAAACAAAAGAATCCCGCTATAGCTATGAGCCAAAAAGGAGTACTTCTAATCGCAGTACTAAATGTAATCTCCGTGAGACCAGTTTCTTCATTTTCTTTATTGTCCTTAGAGTACTTTATATTCTTGACAAATAGAAAAACAAGTACCATAGCAAACAAAGGAATGAGCGCCTCAATCTTAAATGCTGACCTCCAGTCAAATTCTCTTACAAGATAAGTTGCTAAAGGAGCAAGCACGATGCCGCCAGCGCTTGTCCCTGCTAGAGCGATGCCAAGTGCAGTTCCTCTCATCTGAGTTATACGCTGTGATACCATGATAACCACTGCCAATGTCCCCGCCATAGAAATGGCAATAGCAAATACACTATGGATAATGTATATGTGCATTAGATTATCTACAAAACCATAGGAGAAGATCAATAATGATAAAAGTGCTAATCCTGCAAGCATGGTATTCTTAACACCAAAACGATCAATCACGAGCCCAACAAATGGAGCCAATATAGATGCTATAACAAGATTAAGTGTATCTCTGAATTTTAATTGAGATTTGGACCATCCGAATTCATCTAAAAGTGTCTCATCAAAAGCTGTTATGCCAGTTAGCGTAAGGCCATTAGAACACAAGATCACTATCATTCCAACAAGTGAGATACCGACGATCCCTATTACACTACTTATTCTATCACTTTTAGTCTCGTTCATTATTTTATAGTTTCAAATATTTCTAAAAGAAAGCCATTCGGTGCTAGCAACGAAAAGATCTTACAATTTCCAAATATTGGACTGTCGTAATGACTTGGTTCCTTTATAATTTCTACTCCAAATGCCGTCGCACGGCGATATACTTCTTCTAAAGCTCGTGTGGGTATGGTCCATGCGGCTAGACCTCTATGAGGTATACGTGGTGCGACCCCAGGGTCGATCATCTCTGATTTTTGAAAATCTAGAAATAGGTAATGATTTTGGGAAGAGCCCTTAGCATAGACTAACATAAATCTAAAGGGTGTTCCTTGAGGTACACCAAGTGCTGAGCCCTCACCTGCATCCCAATAGCGGTCGCCTTTTAACTCCATATCCAAGACATCTGTCATAAAGGACATGAAGTTATCAGAGTGATCGATGACTTGTGCAGAGTAGCCCGGACCACACATCTTAGCGCTGGGATTACATGGTGCTAACTGAGGCATGCCATCTCCACGCTCGATACCAACACAATGAAGAAAGTCCGGACCTTTATAAATCGTCTCCCAGTATCTATACTCAGTACCATCGGGCCTTGGGATGGTGTCTTCTTGCATCGGTGCCATCGACTCGATACCAAGTTTTTCTAATCTCTGATCAAGATCCACTTGGTCCATATTTGGAAAGCCAAGTGAAAAAGGACCTAATTCTAAACAATTATATGACTTGTGGATCGCCGGTTGTGGATCTTTCAGATGCAAGACACGCAGCTGAACCAATGACGGAACACTCGGGCGATGTAAGTGATAATAATCATATTCTATGGTCGAAGAGATCCCCCATAAATGAGCCTGATCCATCTGTTGCTCTTCTGAAAGCGAGATCGGCCCATCTAAGGTCATCTTCATACCATCGACATAAAACTTTTTGATCTCTGCCATGTCATTAGTACATAAGGTGGCAGTGTGTAGGTATCCACAGAGTCCTTCTATTTTCATATTATATATAGAATGTCTTGTTTATGCAGATCGTCAAAGCATAGATTATTACTATAGCTATGCTACGATCTGCTCAAGTTATTAAAATTAGTTAACTTAGTTAACTATTAAGTAGATTAATAAATTTGATTCAAGAGATATTTACGGAAGTGAAAAAAGGGCTTTTACTCGACAGAGAAGTCCCTCAGACGCCACATGGCTACACCATCGGAGGTTTTCACGAAGTAGTTATATCAGTCAGAGACCTTGATATATCCAAAAGATTCTACCAAGACATCAGCGGTTGGGAGGAGGTGATTACCCAGGATCTCAGCAGAGATCAGCTCGATTTTTGGCAACTTTCGGATACAAGTGGTGGCCAAGAATGTCTCCTCACATGTCGAGGCGCAGGCTCCGGGCATGTTCGGTTAGTCTCTTACTCCGGAGTAGAACAACGACCGATCCGCGCCAACAGTCAATCATGGGACACCGGAGGTATATATGATATAGATGTGCGTGCGGTCGATCTCATGGCTTCACACCACACACTGGTCAAAGCTGGTTGGTCAGGGTTCAATGATCCAGTGACTTATGAGGTGGACGAATTTCATCTCCAAGAGGTCTTAATGAAAGGACCAGACGATGTCGTACTAGCCATCATCAAGCGGCATCGGCCCCATCTCGAAGGATATGAGCATATGAAGTTGCTCAGTCAGGTATATAACACTGCTCAGATCGTCAAGGACATGGAAGTCGCAAAGGAGTTTTATATAGATGTCTTAGGTTATAAGATCTTTCGCGAGATGGTGTTGACAGATGCCCCTGGCGGTGAGAATTTATTTGGCATGCCAAAGAACTTATTTGATAAAATCGACTGCAAGATTTGTATGTTGAATCCCAAAGATGAAAACATTGGAACTATAGAATTAGTAGAGATGAAGGGCGCCATAGGCAGGGATCATTCCGCTTTCGCAAATCCTCCAAATCTGGGCATCTTAATGCTCCGGATACCAGTTGATGATATCGAAACGATGCATGCCCATCTTCAAAAAAATAAAATCGCGATCAATAGAAATATTAAGGTATTGCAGATACCACCTTATGGTCGCTGTAAATGCATAGCAGTACAATCACCCGACGGCGTCTGGTTAGAATTTGTCCAGGCCATAGATAACTAATGCAATGGTAGAAGTACACATCACCATAGAGGAACAGGGACTGCGCGATGGCATCCAAAATCTGGATGTCATAATCGATACTGATCACAAAGTGAAGATCATCGATCAGCTGGTAGCAGCTGGTGTCAAACGAATCCAGATGGCTTCATTTGTTCATCCGAAGTTAGTACCGCAGATGGCGGATGCCGAAGCCGTCTGCAGGGCAGTGGATAAAAAAGAAGGGGTTTTATACAGTGGGCTTGTACTTAATACCCGAGGTGTCACTCGTGGCATAGATGCCGGGCTCGATCACCTTTCGTGTTCTATCTCGGCCAGTGATACTCATAGTCAGAAAAATGCTGGAAAGACTTTGGACGAAGCCAAGTCCACATTTGTTGAGATGATTGCTTTATGTCGGACAGCGGGGGTCACCGTGCGAGGAGGTATACAATGTGCATTTGGATGTCGATACGAAGGACAGATCTCACATGATCACGTCTTGGACATGGTCAAGCATCATCTGGACAAGGGCATCGATGAGCTGGCACTTGCAGACTCAACTGGCATGGCGAACCCCAGACATTTAGGTGAGCTCATGGCTCAAGTGGTGCAAGAAGCACAAGGCCTACCTGTCGTGCTCCATCTTCATAACACAGAAAACAAAGGATACGCTAACCTATTTGCTGCGATCGATGCAGGAGTCCGCATATTTGACACCGCCATCGGAGGCCTTGGAGGATGTCCATTCATCAAGAGTGCCACTGGCAATATTGCTACAGAAGACACGGTCCATATGATACACCAGATGGGATATACCACCGGTATAGATCTTGATGCGCTTGCGCAAATATCAACTGAGCTATCCCATCATCTAGGATATACCCTCCCGGGAAAAATGTATACACTACTTCCTCAAAAAGACATCAAAATCATCTAATGGGACTGACAGTAAGTGAAAAGATCATATCTGCGCATGTCGGTCATGAAGTCCGCGCAGGAAAGCTGGTAGTCACTCCAGTCGACGGCGTGATGGCGACCGATACAACGGCTCCACTTGCTTTAAAAGCATTTGAAGCCATGGGTGGCAATAAAGTTTTTGATCCAGCGAAATGTGCGCTCATCCTCGATCATGCAGTACCTCCACCTAATGAGCGCATCGCTAATCTCCATAAGATGATGCGGATTTTTGCTCAGGATCAAGGGATAAGACTTTTTGAGATCGGTGAGGGCATCTGCCATCAGGTGATGGTCGAAAATACCTATGTCAAGCCGGGTCATATATTCATCGGTGCCGACTCACACACACCTACCTATGGAGCAGTGAATGCTTTTGCCTGTGGTGTAGGGTCTACTGATCTGGCAGCGACCATGATGACTGGAAAGATTTGGCTCAAGGTACCTAAGACTATAAAGATCATCTGCCATGGACCACTACGATCAGGCGTCACAGCCAAAGATCTAATCCTCTTCTTGGTCGGAAAAGTCAGCATATCAGGGGCGACATACAAGGCTGTAGAGTTCGAAGGTTCAGCCTTTGAAAACATGAGTGTGGCCAGCCGGATGACTATCGCTAATATGGTAGCAGAGATGGGTGGCAAGTCAGCAAATGTTACTGCCAAAGGTCTGGAACTACCCTACTCTTTTGATCCCATATATGCAGATGAAGATGCCACCTATGAAGAGATATATGAGTTTGATGTATCTAACTTAAGTCCACAAGTGGCAGCACCTCCATCTCCCGACTTGGTAGACGATATCAGTACTCACCTCGGCAAAAAGATAGATTACGCCTTCATCGGCACCTGCTGTAATGGCCGACTCGAAGACCTACAGATAGCGGCCCGCATCTTAAAAGGAAAGAGAATCAAAGAAGGGGTGCGTATGATTATCGCCCCAGCCTCCAAGCAGGTGATGACAGATGCGATCGAAGATGGTACTTTACAGACATTGATGAATGCTGGGGTCTCTTTCATCACTCCGGGCTGTGGACCTTGTGTTGGTACGCATCTAGGAGTACCCGCCGATGACGAAGTGGTCATCTCCGCAGCTAATAGAAACTTCAAAGGAAGGATGGGTAATCCACATGCTGAGATTTATCTCGCGGCTCCAGCGACTGTAGCTGCCAGTGCACTCGAAGGTGAGATCACTAATCCCATAAAACATTTAGAAGAAGCATAGATGGTATACGTATACGGAGACAACATAGATACAGATCGCATCATCCCTGGCAAATACACCAAGACTTTAGATCTTTCAACCTTGGCAGCGCATGTACTAGAAGACCTCGATCCTGACTTTAGTGCTAACGTAGCAGAAGGAGATATCCTTGTAGCAGGTGAGAACTTTGGTTGCGGATCAAGTCGAGAACAAGCACCTATAGCACTCAAGCAATGTGGTCTTAAATACATTATCTCCGATTACTTCGCGCGTATTTTTTATCGCAATGCTATCAATATTGGTCTACCGATTCTGGAGATCGGTCCACACGATATCTCTAGTGGAGATGAGTTGGAGGTAGATATATCACAAGGCCTTGTGAAGAACATAACTAAAGACACAACATATCAAGCAGCACCACTGCCACAAGTGATGATAGACATCCTTAATGAAGGAGGTCTGGTCAACTATCTTTCTAAAAACGGAGATTATAAATTATCATGAGTCGCGTAGCACCTCTACAAAACATACAAGACACAGATCTCGCTAATATGATGGCCATCGGAAAGAAGATGATGGGCTTTGAGTCTGTAGATACACTGATTATGGCACACCAGCCCGATATGCTTAAGTCATCAGCCGCATGGATACAAAGCATATTGAAAGGAGGAAGTGTGGGGCCTGGTTTAAAAAGGATGATTGGGTATATCTGTAGCACAGCTTATGGCTGCACGTATTGTAGTGCCCATACTAGCTACACCGCCATATTTTATAAAGTTGATGAAGCAAAGATGAAAGAGGCTTGGACTTTTGAATCCAGTCCTCTATTTTCTGACAAAGAAAAGGCTGCGCTCAATCTTGCACTCAAGACCTCACAGCAACCTAACCAGTCGACTGATGAAGATTTTGATCGCTTACGCAAATATTTCACCGAAGAAGAAATAGTGGAAATCGTATTCACGATTTCCATGTATGCATTTTTGAATCGGTTCAATAGTACAATGCAAACCGAACTAGAAGACGCTCCTGCACAAGCATTAGCCTCACTGAAGCAATAGCAATGATATTAGAAGGATTACGAGTATTAGAATTTACACATGCTGTCATGGGACCATGTGCCGGGATGATGCTTGCTGACAACGGTGCAGAAGTAATATTAGTCGAACCACCCAATGGAAGCAGCACTCGGAGATTAAAAGGATTTGGTACTGGATATTTTTCATTTTATAATCGCAACAAGAAAAGCCTTGCCATAGATATAAAGTCAGAAGAGGGCAAGCAAGTTATCTATGATCTCACCAAGTCCGCGGATATCGTAGTCGAAAATTTTGGACCTGGCACGATGGATCGTCTTGGGTTTGGTTATGAAAAATTAAAAGAAATTCAACCTTCTATCATCTACTGTTCTTTGAAAGGATTCTTGAGCGGACCTTATGAAAAACGTCATGCCATGGATGAAGTGGTACAGATGATGGGTGGCCTCGCTTATATGACAGGCAGGAGTGGTGACCCACTAAGAGCAGGTACTTCAGCGATAGACATCACAGGGGGCATGTTTGGGTATATTGGCATCTTACAGGCACTTTATAAAAAGCAATTGACAGGAGAAGGTGCATTTATAAAAGCTTCACTCTATGAAACTTGCGCTTTCTTAGTTGGCCAGCACATGGCGTATCAGTCACAAGTGGATTATCCGATACCTCCTATGCCTGAGCGTGTAAGTGCTTGGTCTATTTATAAGGTATTTGACACCAAAGATGAGGATAAGATATTCATAGGCATCATCAGTGAAAAACATTGGGTAAGATTTTGCGATGCTTTTGGATGGGAAGATTTTAAGACCGATCCTAAATTAGAGACTAACAATCATCGCATAGATGCCAAAGAGTGGTTCATGCCACAATTAGAAAACAGAATTAAGGCATTTACCAAAAGTGAAATCATCGACAAGTGTGACAAACACAATATCCCATTTGCCCCGATATCGCAACCCAAAGATCTCTATGACGACCCTCAACTAAATCAAGGAAATAGCCTGATGCCCATCAAAATGAGAGACGGGACAATGGCTAAACTTCCTAAAGTACCACTCGAATTCAATGGTACTAGAGTAGACAAGAGAAATGATCCGCCATCCATTGGAAATGCCAATGAGGCGCTGCTGCAAGAAGTTGGCTATGACCCAACTGTCATACAAGAATTAAAAAATAAAAGTATCATCACATAAACATCTGTAGATGAAAGAAACTACTAAGACCGCGAAAGAACTTTACTTCGAAGTAAAAGCTAACCCTGCAAGAAAGAGATTTGGATTTGGTCAAAAAGCAGCTTTGGTTAATATCGATATTCAGAAAGCATATACAAGGACGGATCTCTTCAAAACTGCTTATGAAAACGATCCTAAACAAATGGATTATGTCAATGGACTAGCGCAGCGCTTTAGAAAATTGAATTGGCCAGTTGTATGGACCTATGTAGCCTATGTAGATAGTGCTGCAGATGCTGGTGTCTGGGGTACTCGTACTGACACTCCCGATAGTCTGCAAAATATAAAATACGGATCTACAAGATCAGAGTTAGATGATCGTCTAGACATCAATCGAGAGACAGATATCATTTATGACAAGAAGATGCCTTCTCCATTTTTTGAAACACCACTACAGTCTTTACTTATCTGGCATCAAGTGGATACTGTTATTTTGACTGGCGGTTCGACCTCTGGTTGTGTACGTGCAGCTGGTGTCGATAGTTTATCAAGAGGTTACAGGACTATCATCCCTGAAGAATGCGTAGCCGACAAACATGAAAGCTATCACTATGCTAACCTGACGGATCTATCACTGAAGTATTGTGATGTCATGGACGTACAAGAAGTTTATAGTTGGTTAGATGCTCAAAAGCAATCGTAATGCGCTTATTGAATCATCATAGATTACTCTTTTCTTAGATGATAATTATTGTGTCAAAATTGTCGGAGCACCTCGGTTTATGTAAACACATAAGTAGATATCCAATACATCAGGGTTTTCTCAATTTTCCTCATTCATTTTTGTCAATCGCTACAAAAACGAATCAAAAAAAGCTTTGCCAGCTAAACCCCATCCGGGTACCTGGCATGCCTCCGCCACCATTGACACTGAGAACAAACAAAAGAATTTGATATTATGAAAGAAGACCCGGGATACTACGACTACTGGCCGTATGAGAATCGTCCAAAAATAGAATGGCCGAATGGTGCACAGATTGCTTTCTGGGTGGCCCCTAATCTGGAGTTCTACGAACTAAATCCTCCTTCTAACCCACATAGAACACCTTGGCCTCAACCTCACCCAGCAGTACCTGGGTACTCTATTCGTGACTGGGGCAATAGAGTCGGTCATGTTCGACAGATGGAATTACTAGATAAGTACGGTATCCGTGGATCTGTATCGATGTCCACAGCGCTTTGCGATCACCACCCAGAGATAATAGCGATGTGCAAAGAGCGAAACTGGGAGTTCTTCAGTCATGGTATCTACAATACGAGATACACATATGGCATGACCGAACAGCAAGAACGAGACATGATCAAAGATGCCATAGAAAGCATCTATGAGCATACAGGCCAAAAGTGTGCGGGTTATCTGGCACCGGCCTTATCTCACTCTGAGCATACACTTGATTTATTTGCAGAGGTGGGCACAGAGATGTTTGGTGATGAAGCGGGCTTTTACTCTTGTGATTTATTTCATGATGATCAGCCTACGCCGATCCACTTGAGAAGTCAGAAGAGGTTCGTGTCTATTCCTTACTCACTAGAGATGAATGATACAATTGCCTATCTCGTACAAAAGGTCCCTCCACGTCAGTACGGACAAGCCCTCAAAGACAATTTTGATAGGCTTTATGCCGAAGGAACAGAGAGTGGCACTGTCATGTGCATACCTACACACAACTATCAAGTCAG
>CAZXIE010000066.1:3639-19405 GCA_964640065.1 uncultured Saprospiraceae bacterium | reverse complement strand
GAATGAAATAAACCGATGGTTTCACCATCGGCTACCAATATTTGACCTCTACGAGGTCATTTAATTTGAACTAGAAAAACAAACTTTTACAAATCCTTTAAATTCGGACTAAGTCCGATCTGTCGTAGTCCGATCCGCCATAAGAGATGATTTCTGCGAGGTTGGACTGTGGGTGGGGAAATCATCAAACGAAGCAGTTTAGAGTCTGCAACGAAAGCGAGACGATAAGGCATTAGCTAAGCGGATATTAGTACGACAAGCGTTTTGGTTACTTTGCCGCGACTGGCAAAGTGACAAGGAAAAATAAGCATGAAAATTGATCAAAGCAATAAGTCATGGGCGGGCTTTAAATTCGAAAAAGCTCTTTCTATAATATGTCGCGACTTTCGTGCTGACTTCCTGTGATTGATCAATTTTCACCTAACAACACTAACACCTAGATATGTCTCGCTAACATCTGATCTATCTCTTCATTAGTGATCTCGGGAGTTCCTCCTTTTTTAGAGGCTGTCAGTGCACCTACGACACATCCCATCCTCAGACAAGCGGGTAGATCTCTGCCATCGAGATAACAGTTGATAAAGGATGCTAGAAAGGCGTCCCCGGCACCAACAGTATCTTCCACATCAACCTTATAGACAGGCTGTGTATAAAAGTGATCTCCTTGCAAGCAAACAGCACCGTGCTCTCCAAGTGAAGAGAGAACAAACTTATAACCATAGTGAGCTGATAGCTTCTTCATCTGCTCTCGTCGATCTAGCCCTGCAAGGCCTAGCCAACTAGAGATCATCTGTAGTTCATGTTCATTAGTCCGAAGTACATCTGCATGACGAAGCATCTTAAGGATCGTCTCTTTCTTGAAGTGTCCATCTCTGAGATTAACATCACAGATCTTAAGTTGGGCATGAGGAAGCAAGTCAAACAGTGCATCACAAGATCGCTGATCGCGAAGTCCAAGACTGCTATAGACAAATGATTGGGATCCACGGACAGCTGATCTGATATTCTCATTAATCCGGACATCATCCCAAGCTACAGGTCTGACTATGTCATAAGTTGGTTCGCCGCCTTCCCCTACTTTGATTCGTACCTCGCTAGTCGGAAGTGTATCATGGACTTGGATAAAGGTTGTATCGACCTTATTCTCTTTGATGAGATCGATAAGCTCATCTCCGAGTGCATCCCTACCTATACTTGTTATAACACTCGCCTTAAGACCTAAGGCTGTCGCTCTATTCGTGATATTATACGGTGCCCCACCGATGACTTTGCCACTTGGAAATACATCCCAGAGTAGCTCTCCAAAACAAATAAGGTCATATGAAAACACGCAGACTTAGATTATATCGCTGGTGCCTCTAACTTCCTCAGGTCAGCTAACAGCTGATCTGGCTTTTTATATCCAGGAACAGATGCGATGACCTCTCTATTAGGGTCAAGGTAGACCATAGTGGGATAAACGGCTCTACCGCTCATCATTTTTAGGGCTAGCTGATTGGTACCATTACGACCTCTTTTTATCCATTCGAAAGTCTCTCCTTTGAAGGTAATAGGCTCGCGTTGTTCCGCATTGAACTTGATAAGAACGTAGTTATCGTTCAGGTATGTTACAACCTCAGGATCAGTAAAAGTCTTTTTATCCATCACCTTACACCAGCCACACCAACTAGTATACATATCGACAAGGACTTTCTTATCTCCCAGATCTGTCATCTTATCCAGATCATCGATCGTATACCATGATAGGCCTTCGGGAGTAACCTCTTTAGCAGTAAAACCGTCAGTTGGAGATGTCGGACCTTGATTACAAGAGATGAAAGTAGCGCTCAAGGCAAATAGAACAATAAGGAATCTCATAAGGCGCAAGATTTTTTGATCACTTAATATGCGATACTAAATTAATACAAGCTTACTGGACCAGCCCCATTAATAGGGTCTAGATAAGATAAGATTAACGCTATACTTGAGATTCTTGAGTAGTAGGAGTACTATACTTTGATACTTGTGAGGCTCATCTTTACCTTCTTCTCGAGTTCATCGAGAGCGTCCTTCACAAGAGGATCGGTATCCATAAGATCTTCGACAGTCTTACAGCTGTAGATCACAGTGCTGTGATCTCTACCTCCAAAGTTATCTCCGATAGTCTTCAAGGAGCTATTAGTATGTCTCTTAGCCAAGTACATTGATAACTGACGAGCCATGACTACCTCTCTCTTTCTTGTCTTCCCTTGTATCTTCTCTACAGATACCTTCAAGTGATCTGAGACGAGTTGCTTGATGTTGTCTATAGTGATCTCTTTAGAGGAACCAGTGATGAAACTATCGACGACAGTCTTAGCGAGATCTCTGTCAATCTCCTTGTTATTAAGAGAAGACTGAGCAATCAGAGATACCAGTACACCTTCAAGCTCTCTGACATTATCTTTTACATTGAAGCTGATAAACTCTACTATCTCTTTTGGTAACTCGACCTTCTCATTATCAAGTTTGGCAGAGACGATAGCCATACGAGTTTCTAGATCGGGGGATTGAAGGTCAGCAGATAGTCCCCACTTAAATCTGGATATCAATCTATCCTGGATGTCTTCGAGAGACTTAGGAGGTCGGTCAGAAGTAAGTATAATTTGCTTACCTAACTGATGAAGCTGATTAAAGATATTGAAGAAGATCTCTTGAGTCTTTACTTTACCTGCTAGAAACTGGATATCATCTACGATGAGGACATCTATAGACTGATAGAAGTTAACTAGATCACTTATCGAATTCTTCTTTATCGACTCTATGATCTGATTAGTGAATCTTTCTGTACTGATGTACAAAGTATTTTTAGCAGGAAACTTGTCTGCTACTTCATTACCTATAGCATGAGCTAGGTGGGTCTTACCAAGACCTACATCACCATATATAACAAGAGGATTAAAAGCGGTACCTCCTGGGTTACTCGCTATCGCCTTACCGGCACTTCTTGCTAGCTTATTACAGTCGCCCTCTATAAAGTTATCGAAGCTATATTTTGGATTGAGCTGCGGATCTACTTTGTGCTTCTTGATGCCAGGTATAACAAAAGGATTTGCTATCTGATCTGGAGAATAAAATCTCTGATCATTATGTCTCCGAGGAAACCGAGAAGCTGTGGTATGATTATCTAAGAAGATCTGATAATCGAGCTTGCCTGTAGGTCCTAACTCATTACGAATCGTCTTCTTGAGAAGGCCTACATAATTTTCCTCAAGCCACTCATAAAAGAAGTTATTAGGGACTTGAATAGTGAGTGCACTACCTTCTAATTTGATGGGTTTGATAGGTTCAAACCAAGTTTTAAAACTTTGACCATTAATACTCTTACTTATCTCTTGGAGACAATTGTTCCAAACTTGTTCATGGTCCACGGTCATCAAACTCTCGGGTCTAAAAGGTAAAAAAGTACGATGTTGAAGTAAAAATTTTGGGATGGCCTGATTACTATCGAGCTCCTCACAAAGATGGAAATTATCTTAACATTCGGAGGCTAAAGGGCAAAGAAGTTTCACATTTAATTAAGCGTAATGTGTTATTGCAAATCATTGATAACTAACAGAATACACATTACATATATTTATATATTGTAAACGTCTGATTCTTAATAAACTTGTAGGTAAAGAGACTGATAATCAAGCTCTTAGCAAAAAGCTTACGTAGACATAACATGAATAGAGGTACCCGCTTGCGCTTTTCTGCTACTCCCCTTCTCGAAGTAAAGATCAATCCTACCTAGCAGAATTCCTCCAAATCCAACCTGATTAATCATGACAGGATGACCCGATTGATTCTTCTCTATATATGGCTCGTACATGAAGGTGTGGGTATGCCCGCCGATGATGAGATCAGTATGCTTTGTTTCTTTTGCGATGATCACATCGGACACTTCGGATCCGTCATATTTGAAACCCAGATGACTTAGACAGATGACGTAGTCACAACCAAGCTCTTCGGCAAGATGCTCTTCGTATAACTGGGCAGTCTTGATAGGATCCTGATAACGAACATTTCCGTAAAGGGCATCAGGAACCAAACCTTCGAGTTCGATACCTAGCGCATAGAGTCCCACCTTCACCTCTCCAAAATCCCAGATATAAGAATCCTTCATCTTCCCTGCCAACAAAGTATCATCAATGACATAGTTAGATATGACTAGTGGGAAGTTAGCATGCTTCATCTGAGTAGCAAGGTTCTCTGTTCCTGCATCAAAGTCATGATTACCGATGGTACCGATATCATAACCTAATTCAGACATCAGCTTCATCTCGATCTCTCCCTTGTACAAGTTAAAGTAAGGTGTACCCTGGAAGATATCTCCAGCATCTATCAGTAGCGTCTTCTGGCCTTCGGCCCTTACACGATCTATCAATACTTTGCGACGAGACACGCCACCTTTACCGGCATTGCGCGTTCCATCATTTGGAAAAGGGTCGATGCGACTATGGACATCATTAGTATGTAATAGCGTCAGGTGAAACACATCGTCATCTGGATGTGCCAGAGCACTCAGTGGCAACGTATTAAGAAATCCCATAGCAGCGACATAAGAAGATCGCTGCACAAATCTTCTTCTATTCATGGTCTAGATTTTTGATACGCCCCTCTATCTGAGGTGCATAAACAACTCCTTCCTGATGTTTTTCCTGCAGATGCTTGATCGCTAACTCTCTTATCACTTCATCATAATCTGTGCGCTTCATCGTCTTCAACATCGAACTACCAGATCCTCCTCCTGCTACATAATCAGGAACAGCGAATCTATACGTGCGTCCTTCTTCGATAGGCAGATCTGATATCGTCACATTGGCGGCTTGGCGATCTTTGATTTCAAACTTCACCTGATGACTGATCGGCCAGCCCTTCCCTTTGGCGATATGATGAAGAAAAGACATCACTTCTTCACCACTTGCCTCTATGACTGATACAATATTATCAAAAGGTATGAGCTCAAATATCTCACCTCTTAAGATGGGTCCTTTCTTCAGGGTGCTAACACGCAGACCTCCTTGATTCATCACAGCGAAGTCTAATTCTTTAGGTGTAATGACATTGGCTTGTGCATAAAAGATATCTGCTATCCAATTGCCCATATTACTTTCGGGTCTTTCTTTGACTAAGTCAACTTCCAGTATACCTATCACTTCGTCCATCGATGCCCTTAGTTCATCACGATATGGAGCGATCAGGGCTTCAGTAGCTGGGTCTTTCTCCCCTACACTCTCAGTGATATTCTTATACTCGACTTCGGCTTCGGATACATAAAGTACTTTGCAACCTCCCAAAACAGCGAGGAAACAAATGCTAAGAAGTAAAAATCTGATTGTTATCATCTAAAGTATAGTTCGACCTCTTTTCTGATTCCTTCTCTTACTTTCTGGAAAAGTGTAGCGTCTAGCGTAGCACTAGTCTGAAGTAGTAACGACTCGTAGGCCGCTTTATCTCCATTAGCTTGCGCATAAGCACCCGTTACTGATGCCATCAGATTATCTCGTAACAAGATCAACATATCCCAAAGCTGTCCGGAGACATAGATCTGCTGTGTCAGGTTATGTTCAAACTCTTTTTGAATAGATATGATCAGCGCGTTCTTGAGTTGGTTAGCATCCATCTCACTAGTATTTAGTCGGAGCATCAGGCTATCAAGCCGGAGTCGCTCGCAGAGCAATATCAGTCGCTCATATGCCTGAAGGCGAAGTGCTTTGCTTTCTCCAGTTTGCGTCGCTCTTATCTTCATTTGCTCCGTGGCCAGATGACCTCTGAGAAACTGCCTCATTAAGAAGTATACGATTGTCGCAGGTATGATATAACCCACTGATTGGATGAGTATCTCTATAATTTTCACTCTCTACGTATAATTTTAAGTTCTCGAAAATCCGTTGAATCATCACCTAGATGAACTTATTTTAACCGAACTTTGTATAAGAGTACAAAATACATCAAATGCCAGAAGTAGTAGCTAAAAGTCCAGTAGTGATAACTGAAAGCGCCCTCAAGCAACTTCAGCGTATAAAGTCAGAGCAAGAACTCGATGATTCTCATGGATTGAGAGTTGGGGTCAAAGGTGGTGGATGTTCTGGATTTACATATGTACTTGGCTTTGATGTAGCCAAAGAAAAAGATGAGGTGTACGATCACGATGGCCTTACCATCTTTATGGAGAAAGCACATGGCATCTATCTTATCGGTATGGAGATAGGATGGCACGAAGGCCTCAACAATCGAGGATTCACTTTCAAGAATCCTAATGCCAACGATACTTGTGGTTGTGGAACTAGTTTTTCTGCATAGGTCACAGTAGTTCTAACTCTTCCTTTACTTTTCTAGTCAGCTTATTCACAACCAGTTCATAGGAGTGGTCGATAAGCTCTTTGATAAGAACATCACTCAGCTCTCTTTCTATATAGACTGTATTCCAGTGCTTTTTATTCATATGAAATCCTGGGATGATATCTGAATATTCTTCTCGTAATTCGATGGCTTTATCTGGATCACACTTGAGGTTGACTCTCGCTTCGACTTCATTAAGTCCGCTCAAGGCAAATGCTTTACCCATCACCTTGAATACCAAAGTTGATTCGTCAAAAGGAAACTCTTCTGTTACTCCTTTCTTAGAGGAGCAGTATTGCTGAAGGTCTTCGTAGTTCATAAATTCGCAACAATGTAAGGTGACTGATAGTTAAGATATCATTCAGAATCTATCTTGTCACCAAGACATCAAGTTATGAGATTTATCTTCCTACTACTTATACTTATTGCTTTTCCTGCTTTGCTATCTGCTCATGGGACAGGTGACAATGCATTCATGCATGGCTTTACACATCCCATATTTGGAATAGATCACATGCTTGCGATATTAGGTGTAGCCATACTTGGTCACTACTTCTTGCATGAAAAGCCTTGGCTTCCATCCATCTTATTTGTCATTGCTATGGTGATCGGAAGTGTATTTGGAGTGAAAGGTGACGTACTCCCATATATGGAAGAAGTAATCAAGTTTTCGATCGTCATCTGTGGTATCCTGATCTGGGGCAAGTTCGAACTGACTCTTGTTGGATTCGCACTCATCGGCATCTTTGCTGGATACTTTCATGGTTATGCTCATGGATATGAGATGCCTTCGGAGTCTAACACCGCTCTATACACAGGCGGCTTTGTACTTGGCGCTATCATCGTCTCTCTCGTAGGATATGGTATAGCTAAGTTCTTTACAGACGGTCTTGGGATCCGCACGATCGGTGCATTCTTAGCTGGTTTGGGGACTGCTATATTTTTTGGGTTATAAAAATCACAAAAGTCCCCTTCATTCTCGTTCTTAGTTAAGGATTTCTCTTTATTTATATTCTAGATTGATACCCTCTGGATATGCTACTTATGAACTTGATAAGTCAAACAAAAATACTTTGCATCGGAGCTATAGTTTTTCTCATACTCACGAGTTGTGGCGACGATCCAGAACCTAGCCCTATAATGTCGTCGATCGATCCCGCTGATCGACTGCCACTCATCCAGATTCAAACTTTAGGTGATAGTATAGTTGACGAACCAAAAGTCTCTGCAGAGATGCTCATCACTCAAAATGCTGATACGCTCTATAATGGTCATCTAGGAATAGAATTTCGTGGAGCTACTTCGCAGCTATTTTTTCCAAAGAAATCATATGGGATAGAATTATGGGATGAGAATAATGAAGATGTCAAGGCATCCGTATTTAATATGCCAGAGGAAGAAGACTGGATACTCCATGGGCCATATAGTGACAAATCCCTACTAAGAAATAAACTGATATACGACCTATCTAGATCCATAGACCGCTATGCCAGCAGAACTGAAATGGTAGAATTACTCATCAATGGAAGTGAATTAGGTACATATATTTTCATGGAAAAACTGAAGAGAGATGGTGAGCGCATAGATATTAACAAGCTTAAGGATGATGAAAATGAAGGTGAAGATGTCACTGGTGGATATATTCTTAAAATAGATAAAACTGCAGGCAACAATTTAGGTGAAGGATATAATGAACTAAATTCTTTCACCTCTTCTTTTCAACCACCTAATGCTTCTGCCAATCAAAGTATTTATTTTCTGTACGAATATCCCGATGCTGAAGATATTACGTCACAACAGAAGGCTTACATCTCAACATACTTAGCCAACTTCGAAGAAGCCTTAGCTTCAGATGACTTCATGGATCCGGAAGAAGGCTACCGTGCATATATCGATGTAAACAGCTTTATAGATTTCTTCATACTGAATGAAATATCTAACAATGTGGATGGCTATAGGCTCAGTACCTACATGCACAAGGACAAAAATGGGTTGCTAACGATGGGACCTATTTGGGATTTCAATCTTGCTTTTGGCAATGCCGATTACTGCTCAGGTGGAGCAACCAATGTTTGGTCTTACAAGTTCAACGAACGATGTCCAATGGACTTTTGGTTAGTCCCTTTCTGGTGGGATCGTCTTATGCAGGATCCAACCTTTGTCACAGCCTTACAAGAACGATGGACTAGTCTAAGAGGTGGAGGATTTAGTACAGCTGAAGTACATGCCAGGATGGATGAAGATCTTATGAAGCTTCGTATATCAGGTGCTCAAGATCAAAACTTCATGATATGGAATGTAATAGGTACTTATATCTGGCCGAACAATTTTGTAGGGACTAGCATCGAATCCGAAACAAGATATATGAAGGATTGGATAGCCGATCGGATGCAGTGGATGGACTCTGCTATTATGCAATTATGAAAGATCTTAGAACGGCCTAAGACCAATAAAAAAGGGATGCCAACTTACATCGACATCCCTCTGATTCTCAATTTATACTGTATTACATATGCTTGATGATATCATCACCAAACTTGCTATACTTCAAATTAGAAGCTTTTCTTGCGGATGATCTTTCTCAATAATCACCAATAACAGTCTTGATTATTCGACTATCAAACTTCTATGCCTAGGAGCTTTTACCTCATACTCAAAGATCATAGATAGTGATTCTCCAGAATTGAGGTCCTTGTACCAAGTAAGAAGTCCTAAATCTTTATTTTTTGTAGCACCACTGTCCTCTTTCAACTCTATCTTAATATCGCTGTCTTTAGAAACTGGATATTGATCCATAATCGCGATATCGATTTTTTCTGATCGCTGATTATCCACCACTATTTCCCATTTCCTTTTCTCGATAACATTCTTACCTAGTGACTTTCTCTTTTTATAATCTTTAGAAAGCAATCTAGTTACACTTACACTTCGGTCTTGACCAAGAGATATGATCTTATCTCCATCCTCGCGATACTCATCATCGATATTTGTCTGACCTACATATCTGTTGTCAAGATAAATATTCGCATTGCCAGGTATTATTTGGAGTTCAGACCAGTTGTCTATCTCTGCAGTTAGGTAAGCAAGGTCTTCTATTTTAGGAAATGCTTGATAAACGTAAGAAGTCTCCGCATCTTCGCTTCGTATGAACACTGTTTCTGCTTCTTTTGTAGAACTCAAAGATATCCTTCCTCTTATATCGTAACTATAAGAAGTCGTAGATTTAACGAGTGAAATTGGAACAACTTCCTTTTTTCTCTTTTTACGTGGCGCTAGTCCAGCAACAGCTCCATCTAGACTTGAATACCCGCTTACTACCACTTCTTCTAAAAGATGCCCTTCTTCCAATCTAATCATCATGTCGCCATCGTAAGCTGAGATCTCTTGTGTATGATACCCAGTATAGCTTAACACAAGTCTTGGATTGGGAGTCGTCGATCTCAAAGTAAATCTGCCATCTATATCAGTGATAGTCCCTACTGCCGTGCCCTTGATGAGCACATTGGCACCGATGAGCGGCTCTCCCGAGTTATCCATTATTACACCAGTCAGATAAGGCCCTGTAAAAGCATTTTTCCAGTCTCCATCACTAGAGTAGTAATTATTGAAGCTCAGATAATACGCCGATAATAACGGTAGATTATAATCACGAGTCGGTTGAGCAGTTGATATACTGAGACTTATATCATCCCAATCTTCGCCCGTATTCTGATAAATCTCAGCTTTATAATCAATCTGCAACGGGTTCTCCAGAGAATTAACCCTCAAGTCATAACTAGGTGTCCAGCCTGCATCCAAATGTAAATAAGACATTTCAGCCTTTGCAGTATAAGCTCGTGGTGAAGAAATTTTCAAAACAAGGTCCCCTACTCTTTTCCTTGTATTCGATCCAGTTCTTTTCAGTTGAGCATCTAAGGTTGCAATTTCAAGATTGAGCTTATCTATTTTTTCTCTTAATTTTAGTATATCAGTTTCGATCATGAGCATCTCCTTTCTATATCTCTTTCTAATTTCGATAACCTCGTCATAATCAAATGGTCGATCGAAGTCTTTGGGATTGCTATTATCCCTGATAATATTGCTTTCTTCTTGCTTGATGGACATCAGCATATTTACATACACCAAACTATCTTTCAAGGATTTTTTCTTCTTTTCAATTCCAGTGACATTCTTAACCTCTCCTTTATATGTAAATTCAAATTTCTGAGACAGAATGATTGCATTACCTGATATCCAAATATCTAATGACTGGTTATCAAGGTTGACAGGTAAATCTGTAATTCTAACCGTTTGCTCTCCTTTTTCTAATTTTACATCTCCTACTCTTGTTATAGTTGCGCCTTCTTCATACACCGTAGCTTTTGTAATTGGGAAAGTAATATCGGTAGCCCACAATGAGACTGTTAGAGCTATAAAAGCACTAGATAAGATTAGATTTTTCATATCAAAGAGTTTTAGCTTATTTATAGAACGTGTGAATAATTGGAATTGTGCATCACTGACTTTTTCAGACATACGATATAATAGATGTACAACTAGAAACAATTACACAAAATCCACCAAATAAAAAAGGGATGCAAACTCACGCTTGCATCCCTCTGATTCTCAATTTATACTGTATTACATATGCTTGATGATCTCATCACCAAACTCGCTACACTTTAATTTTGTAGCTCCTTTCATGAGTCTTTCAAAATCATATGTTACTCTCTTCGACTTGATAGCACCTTTCAGTCCTTTCTCGATAAGACGTCCTGCTTTCTTCCAGCCCATATACTCGAGCATCATTACTCCTGATAGGATTACTGAACTAGGATTCACCTTATCCTGACCTGCATACTTTGGCGCAGTACCGTGAGTAGCTTCAAAAACTGCTACACCCGTCTCGTAATTAATATTTGCCCCTGGAGCGATACCTATACCTCCAACTATGGCTGCTAGTGCATCTGAGACGTAGTCACCATTCAGGTTAAGAGTAGCGATGACGTCATACTCAGCTGGTCTTAGAAGGATCTGCTGTAGGAATGCATCTGCGATAACATCCTTCACGATGATCTCTCTTCCTTTATGATCCATCACTTGCCAAGGTCCACCATCAAGGTCTTGTGCACCAAACTCTCTCTTAGCAAGATCGTAACCCCACTCTTTGAACTTACCTTCGGTGAACTTCATGATGTTACCCTTGTGTACAAGAGTGATGCTCTTACGCTTGTTAGCGATAGCATAGTTGATCGCCGATCTTACGAGTCTTTCTGTTCCTTCTACAGATACAGGCTTCACTCCTAGAGAAACGGTGTCAGGGAATCTGATACCCGTCACACCCATATCATCCATCAAGAACTTCTTGACCTTATCGTTTTCTTCAGTTCCATGGAGATATTCGATACCTGCATAGATATCTTCCGTATTCTCTCTGAAGATGACCATGTCTACAAATCCAGGCTTCTTAACTGGACTAGGAACTCCTCTGTACCACTTTACTGGACGCACGCATGCGTACAGATCTAGGATCTGACGAATAGCAACATTCAGAGATCTAAATCCTCCTCCTACGGGAGTAGTCAATGGTCCTTTGATCGCTACGAAGTGTTCTTTGATCGTCTCAGTAGTTGCTTCTGGTAACCACTCTCCTGTTTTAGCATTCGCCTTCTCTCCGGCATACACTTCTTTCCAGTGGATCTTTCTCTTACCATCAAATGCCTTTTCTACTGCAGCATCTAATACTTTTTGGGCGGCTGCCCAGATATCTGGACCAATACCATCACCTTCGATAAATGGTATAATCGGATCATCAGGAACCTGTAATTTCTTTCTTCTTGATAGGGTAATTTTTGTGCCTGCCATCTGTGGGTGTAATTATATGTTTAGTTTAATCTTATCGTAAAAAGGCGCAAAGGTAATGATTAGCTGATTTATGTACCTAATTTGAACTATTAGGCCTTCTAATTGTCATTATATACTAATATTGATCTCTCATAATACTTAAACATGGCAGACGAATCTCCGAAGAAAAAACAAAAGAATCAGATCAACATAGAGCTACCCGAGGATATGGCTGATGGTGTATATGCTAACCTCGCTATCGTCTCGCATAGTCACTCAGAGTTTGTCATAGACTTCATTAGGATGCTACCCAATGTACCTAAGGCAAAGGTGAAGTCTAGGGTCATCGTAAGTCCAGAACACGCTAAGCGTATCGCAGCTGCTCTCGCTGACAACATCAAGAAGTACGAGGCTCAACACGGACCTATCAAAGTGAAAGGCGGAAGTGGATCTGGGGGACAGATGCCTCCGATGAACTTTACACCTACTGCGCAAGCGTAGCACCTAGGCATCCGAAATAATCATAACTAGTCGAACAGACCATCCGTCTGAGCGCGAGGTATATTGAGATGTTTAAAGGCCTTGTCCGTTGCTATACGACCTCTTTGTGTACGCTGTATAAATCCCTCCATGATTAGGAAGGGCTCGTATACTTCTTCTATCGTACCCGCTTCTTCACCTACCGCAGTGGCTATGGTAGTGATCCCAACAGGACCTCCCTTAAATTTTTGGATCAACGCAGTAAGTATGCGATTATCCATCTCATCTAACCCAAGGTCATCTACATCTAGTGCCTGGAGTGCATATCGAGATATCTCAAGTGTAACAGTTCCATCTCCCTTCACTTGAGCAAAGTCTCTGACTCGTCGAAGTAGGGAGTTAGCTATACGAGGTGTACCACGACTGCGTCGCGCAATCTCATGCGCACCTTTTTCTTCTATCTCTATCTGCAAGAGAGCAGCACTTCGGGTAACTATCTTCTGCAGCGTGGCTACGTCGTAATAATCTAAGTGACATGTAATCCCAAATCTTGCTCTTAGTGGCGGAGTTAATAAACCCATTCTCGTAGTAGCACCGATCAAGGTAAATGGTGCGACGTTCAATTGGATGCTCTGTGCATTAGGACCCGTATCGATCATGATATCGATCCGATAATCTTCCATAGCCGAATAGAGATACTCCTCAACTACGTTATTAAGCCGATGGATCTCATCTATGAAGAGCACATCGCCTTCTTGAAGGTTAGTAAGTAGTCCCGCTAGGTCGCCAGGCTTCTCGAGTACAGGACCTGAGGTCAGCTTTAACTCAGAACCTAACTCGTTAGATATGATGTGCGACAGAGTCGTTTTCCCGAGTCCAGGTGGACCATGCAGTAAGACATGATCTAATGCATCACCGCGCATCCTGGCTGCTTCGATGAAGACTTCTAAGTTATCCACGATCTTAGGCTGGCCACTGAAGTCCTTAAGTTCCTTGGGCCGAAGAGCCTTTTCTACCTGCTTATCCTCTTTATTAAGAGCGTCTACGGATGGATCGAGATTAATATTCACTTGATGAAATTCTGTTATACAAAGTTAGGATAATCTAGTACTCTCGCTCGTTCGTATTCCGCTCAAAACATATTTATATTAAAAAATATAGCAATATGTTAACACTTTATCATTCTGGTTTATACCTTTGATCTACTCATTTAACTCAAAGCTGTTATTCGCCCACTTGAGAAGTGTTGGTTGACCCCCAGCACATGATTGCATTTAGATCAAGACTCAAGAACATGATAACCAGAACCTCAAACCAGGAGACATTCTCTGTCTCCCGAGCTCTTAGCCTTCGTGCTGAAGTATTACTTTTATCTATTATAACTATCTTCGGAGTAATCGGCCTGTGCTGCTGCTTAGGATTATCTGACGTATCTGAAGGATTATCAGCAGAGATACCACAGACTGATAGCGTAGAGTTAGCTCATGATAGACAAACTGAGACATAGGATAGAAAAATACGGATTTGGAGTATGCTCTTATCTAGGACAAAAGATAGGCGTCAGGTCCTCAGTGGTACGCAAGTACTTCATCTATACTTCCTTTATAGCTATCGGATCACCTGTGATCATCTATCTCTTCATGGCTTTCTGGGTAAATATTAGATCATACCTCAAGAAAAGCCGAGATCTTCTTCTCGATTAGCGCTTACTGCGAGAAAGCAAACTGTACGATATTAGCTCCCATCCTTAGCGACTGCAGTCTCTTAGCTGGTGTATCGTTATGTACTTCTTGATCTTCCCATCCATCACCAAGATCTGTCTCATAACTATAGTAACTCACTAGCCTACCTTCCCAGATAAGACCAAACCCCTTAGCTGGCTTGTCATCATGCTTATGGATCTTTGGGATACCTCTCTTGAAGTCAAAAGTCTGATGATAGATCGGATGATCATAAGGCAACTCTATAAACTCCAACTCCGGAAATACCTTCTTCATAGCAAGTCGCACATAAGGATCCATACCGTAGTTATCATCGATATGTAGAAATCCTCCCGCGATGAGATAATTCCTGAGATTCTCCGCATCCGCATCTGAGAAGACCACATTACCATGTCCTGTCATATGCACAAACGAATAACCATATAGCTCAGCGGATCCCACATCTACAGTGGCATATCTAGGCTCGATATTCGTCTTGAGCTCCTTGTTACAGAATCTTGCAAGATTAGTCAGTGCTGTTGGGTTAGCATACCAGTCACCGCCACCGCTATATTTTAGAAGGGCGATCTCCGTCTTCCGGACCTCTATGTCCCCGACTACAGATGCGCTGCACAGTGATAGAATAACAAATACACTCACTAAGTATCTCATGCCCTAAAGTTATGGTAATATGATTTGATGCGCTTGATAATGAGGCGAAGGTCAGAGCGCTGAGAGGTCAGGAGACCTTCAGCTCAAAATGAGTAAGAGTTGCTGAATTTGAGGCAAAGGTCTCCCGACCTCTTGCCAGCTTAGTCTAATTATTCGTGATCATAAAGAGTTAAAAATGAAAAATTCGATGATTCGTATAGATATGCCTTAGCTGAAGACCATGGATACTGTATCGCATCTTCACACGTCTTGTATTCTCCTTTAGTCGGATTGAGATGTATATACTCTAACTTTTGAAAGAATATCTCATCAGAAAGAATCTTGAGATGACCTCCTCTTATTTTCCAAAATTTGTGATCGCGATCCTTTCTCTCGGTCATAAAGTTGTCGAGATAATCGATAGATACCTCTTTGATCAATTTTATAATGGACTTACCAGTGTACTTTTTAAAATTACTTATCAATTCATCAGCTGAGTCCTCATTATCACAACTCCACAAAAAGTGAAGGTGATCGCTCATAATCACAAAACCATAGATTTTTATATTCTTCTTTTTTGTGAAGTATGTCCACGTGTCAGTTATTATAAATACTGATTCTGGTACATCTGTAAAGACATTGACCCACTTATTCACAGTAAGAGTAGTGAAGAAAATATTTTCGTTTGCGAAGGTCATCTCCTCAAATTAAGAAACAGGGAACAAAACTAACCGCTGAGAGGTCAGGAGACCTTCAGCTCAATTTGG
>CAZXIE010000066.1:0-3539 GCA_964640065.1 uncultured Saprospiraceae bacterium | reverse complement strand
GCTGAGAGGTCAGGAGACCTTCAGCTCAATTTGGGAAAAGAAGATGATCAAAACGAGGCAAAGGTCTCCTGACCTCTTGCCGCCATGCGCAAAACCAATTAAACTAACTAAAAAACTAACTAACTCCTCCTACTTCCCCATCAAGAGCGCACAAGCCACCACACATGCCGTCTCTGCTCTCAGTCTTTTCTTGCCTAGATTGACTCGTTGGTAGCCAATATTTACGAAAGTGGAGAGCTCTTGATCAGTGAAGTCACCTTCTGGGCCTATCAACATCTTAGGATGTGGCATATCTACTGGAACTTGCGATAACTCGGGCACATCGGGGCCCCACGATGCGATGAGTCCAGCACCAGGATATGTGCGATGAAAGTCGTCAGGTGTCATCGGTTCATCGAGGATAGGAAAGTGATATGCCTTCGACTGCTTAGCAGCGCTTAGGATGATGCGCTCGAGGCGCTCCTTTTTGACCCTTCGTTTCTCGGACCTCTTGCAGATCAGCGGTGTAATCCGACTGACGCCCACTTCAGTGACTTTTTCTATGAGCCAATCCAGCCGAGCGGGGTGCTTGATCATACCGAAAGCTAGATGCGGCATCTTAGGATCACTTTCGTAAATATTCTCTGACTGAATCACCGCTTCGATACGATCTTTCGTAATCGACTTGATGATGGCTACATATTCTGCGCCCTTACCGTCTAACAATCTGACTTCCGATCCTTCTGCCTTCCTCAAGACCTTACTGCAGTGTGCTGCCTCCTGTCCTGTGATATAGATCATATCATCTTGGCGACTCGAGCTGTAAAACAGATTCATCTTTAGGATGTTTTGATGAAAGAAAAGCGAAAGTAAAGATAGTTATACCTTTGGCGCTCTCCGTTAGAAAGAGACGAGGACTGCTCCTCGGGGCGATTAGCCTCAATGAAAAAACGACATTTGCGAAAGCGGCATAAAATAGAATACGACTAGATGGAGATATTGATCATGCTTGGCAAGTTTATACTGTCATTATCCTTGCTCATCGTACTGCATGAATGTGGACATTTCTTCCCAGCGAGATGGTTTAATACACGCGTAGAGAAGTTTTACCTCTTCTTCGATCCATGGTTCTCACTCTTCAAAGTGAAGCGCGGAGATACGGAGTATGGCGTAGGATGGTTGCCCTTCGGAGGATATGTGAAGATCTCCGGGATGATCGACGAAAGCTTCGATAAGGAGCAGATGGCAGGCCCCGCACAACCCTGGGAGTTTAGAGCCAAAAAGGCATGGCAGAGACTCATCATCATGCTGGGTGGCGTAACGATCAACTTCATACTCGGCATACTCGTATTTGGGATGATCTACTTTACCTGGGGCGAACAATTTTTACCTAATGAAAATGCCACCTATGGCATCGTAGCCCTTGAGTTGGGTGAAGAACTTGGTCTCCAGAGCGGAGATAAAATCATCAGCGTAGGTGGTCAGAAATTTGAAAAATTTGAGTCATCGGAAGTAGCGCGAAGGATCATCACCGATGACATCGATAACATAACTGTCGAGCGCGCAGGACGAAAAGTAGATGTTCCAGTCCCTGCCGACTTTGGCAAGGTGATCACAGATTATAAAAATAAGGACAAAGGATTATTCAGTATCCGCGTGCCTACTATGGTGGCGGAGATCCGTGACGATTATAAAGATGCCAAGGACAATCTCAAGATCGGCGATAGGGTCATCTCTATCGATGGTAAGAGCACACCCTACTTCGATCAGTATAGCGCTGTGGCTCAGACATTATCTAATCAACGAGTACAGCTTGGTTTGCTAAGGTCTGGCGATACCACTTACGTAAATGCTCAACTGGACAGTCTTGGAAGAGTTGGTTTCCTTGCTGATATGACATTTTCTAATTTCTTCGATGTCGAAAATCAAGAATATGGTTTGATGGATGGCATGTCAAGAGGTTGGACGCGATCTATGTCTTTTTACCAGGATCAGTTCAAGGCATTTGGAAAGATGTTTAGCGGGAAGCTAAAGGCAACTGATTCTCTAGGTGGACCGATCATGATAGCAACGATGTTCAAGGGTCCCGATCCTTCTCAATGGAACTGGCGACACTTTTGGTCACTAACGGCCATGCTCAGTTTGATACTTGCCTTTATGAATCTGCTACCCATCCCTGGTCTCGATGGTGGGCATGTGATGTTCCTCTTATATGAAGTCATCACAGGTCGAAAACCTAATGACAAGGTGGTCGAGTATGCCACCCTAGCAGGCTTTATTCTCTTGATCATACTTATGATATTTATCATGGGTAACGATATCATGAGATTCTTTAGAAACTAGTATAGAGCTGGGATGATCAATTACTTTGAGTTCTTTGGTATCGAGGTCGCCTTCGAGATTGATGTCGCCGAACTCCGCAAGAAGTATATCTCTCAGAGCAAGGCTTTTCATCCTGACTTTCATGCCCTCGATGATACTTCTGAACAAGAGAAGATGCTCGAGAAGTCTACTCATAATAACCAAGGATGGAAAGTACTTTCGGACGAAAATAAGCGCATCGCGCATGTCTTAGACCTACATGATGCGCTTCCCAAAGAAGGCGAAGCCACAGTCCCTCAAGAGTTCCTCATGGAGATGATGGATCTCAATGAAACGCTAATGGAATTACAGTTTGGCGAAGATCCGTCTCTCAAATCAAAAGTGATCAACGATCTCGCAGAGATCAAGACTGGTATCTCACAGACCGCTAAAGATGCCATGGCGGCTTGGGATGAAGATCACGAGCCTCAGTTTCTGGATATCATCAGAGACTACTATCTGAAGATGAAGTATCTGAAAAGGATCGAGGAGAAGTTGTAGGGGGTGGTTTGCACTTCAACATTGACAAGGGGTTGAAACCCCTTGGAATCATTTTAATTCGGACACATGAAATCCTCATACCTCCAAGGGGTTTCAACCCCTTGAACGAGTGATCCAATCCTACATCACAGCCTTCCCGGCCTTCAATGTGATCGTTAATCCGATCTCATCATTAACAAAATTGTCACCAAGGTTATCGAATATAGACTGCGAACCATAATTCACACCCCAGTCCGTCCGATTGATCGTAAAGGAAGGCGTGGTTACTTCGATACGCTCTTTACCGATACCTACAAGAGCCTGAAATCCTATTTGCTTAGTGATATCGCGGATAGTCAGGTTACCATAGATGGAGTGAGTAGCTGCTGGGTTACCGTTGATTTTAACAACTTTCGTGATTTCAAACTTACCCGTTGGGTACTTCGCCACGTTGAAGAAGTGATCTTCCTTCCCTTCGGCAGTGCCTTTAAGATGTGCTTCCAGTCCAGCTTTCTTGCCACCTTCCAAGTCATTGTTAGATATGGTGTTCATATCTAGGACAAATGAACCTCCAGTGATCGTCATGCCGTCGATAGTGACTTCTCCGGATGATAGGCTGATCGTACCGTTGTGTTTACCAGTTGGTTTAGCGCCTTCCCAGTTAACCACACTTGCAGCTAGGTCTACAGGAAGTGTGACACCCGCACTTGCTTGTACTT
>CAZXIE010000065.1:0-19511 GCA_964640065.1 uncultured Saprospiraceae bacterium | reverse complement strand
ATATCTGCAGGCATGCTTGCTCTGGCCTGCTCCATAAGTTTGACATAGTAATCTAATCCTTCAGCTGAAAGATAGTTGCCATAGAGAGGCTTTTCATCTGATATGAAAATCTGATAAAAGCATCCATCAGAAAAGTAGAGATCTGCTTCTACTATAATCTCTCCGTTACCTAAGTAGATTTTTCTAGCTAACGGCTGACATCCATTGATCATACCTGTTAGAGGTTTACTAGATATAAATCTCAAGTCTTGATATACTGATGACTGCCCTTCTTGATTCATACTAAGAGGGATGACAGTAAATATATAATCTATATGATCTGCAGTCTTTAGAAGTAACTCCGTCATATCTGGTGTAATTCCTCCGGGAGAAAAGCCCTCAGGGTTAGTTGTTGCGACTTGAGCAGTAGATGAACTCTCATTCTTGCATCCAGCAAAGAGTAAGAAAAAGAAAAGCGAGGTGGATAGTAGAAGTTTCATAAGTGCTAATGTATCACACTTTTCACTCTCGACTCATAACTTTCTGACAAGCATTTTTCTTCGAGTTGTCACTCCGGATGCAAAAACTACATCGACTATGTAAGTTCCGTCCTTTATCCCTCTTATATCTACTTCGAGAGAGCCTGATGTATCTTCTAATATTTCTTGACCTGTTATGTCAAAAACTCGTACCTGTGATACTTCTTCATTTGTAAAAATGTCGATGTAGAAAAAACCGTCATTAGGGTTAGGAGATAATACTACATCGATCTCTTCTTGGTTAGTAGGGAAGTCAGGAGTAGGGCCCTCGAACATCCTAAACCGGTCAATACCGGCTTCAACAAGATGTCCAGAATCCGTTTGATCTGAGACAGATATCATGAGGCTAACGGTTTTAGCTCTTTTATATATCGAGTCGACAAATATCTGTACAGGCTCTCGCCATCTACCACCTTCTCCTACTTGGTTAAAGATCTTATGTACATCTGTAACCATATCTTCGTAGATAAGTGATATGGTCAGTGTATCGTCTAAAGGCTGACCTAATCCACCGTCATTAAAAAACCAGGGTGTTACTTCGATTATAGGATTGCGCACACCATCCACGTCTATAGGCGGTGAGGTAAGCGTCGTAGTACCATTGTCTACATCATCAGCACCTGCATTAAGACCTACATTGCCGGTGACGTATGCGTGTTCGCCAATGTCACCTGGCAGATCGACATCTGGATTAGAGGTAAGGCCTTGAAAAAAGGTAGCTGTTGGTATATCTCTTTCCCAGACTCCAGTAAAGGCATCTCCTGATATAGTCCATCCCAGATCCACAAAGAAGTCATCTTCAAAGCCCCGTTCTAAGACTACAGGTTGAATGTTCTCATCGACGACTTCTATCGTTAATTCGCGCCCTTTATATCCCCATGCCGCTGCTCGAAGTGTGAATGTTTCTGCGAGAAGGAGTGATTCATATGATCCATCTTCATCAGTACTTGTAGCAACAGCTCTGAAGTCATTTTCTATAGTAAGTTCAGCATTTGGGATAGGGTCTCCTGCTTCATCGATCACTAGCCCTCTCGCAGAGATGATGGACCCCGCTCTAAAAAGCATAAAATCCTGGGGTATAACAGTTCCTTGTCTCAGGCTGAGTGTTATGGTTACACTTTCATAGTCAGGGTGGGAGACGATGACATCAAAGTTGCCAGGTTCGGCAGTTCCCATTTTATATTCTCCATCCGCTCTGCTGAGTTCTGTGGTCTTAGTGTCATCTACTATAGTAATCTGCGCTCCATTGATAGGAGCTCCAGAAATCGCATCGTATACTGAGCCTTCCAGATAGGATGCCCTTTGATAGTCTATGTCTAATACAAAGAGCCCATTGCTCCGATCACTTGCGAGCACCGCTCCTGAAGGAAGATAGGGGTATGCGCCCCAACAACCTTGAAAACCAGTGCCATCGCCTAAAAAAGTATCAAATTGGGCGACCCTTACTAGATTGTCCGGACGATGTGCATCGATGACGATGATACCTTCAGTATACCACGACGTGACGAGGTATCCGTCTATATAATGAGTGTTGTGTGGGATAATTCCTTCATTAGGTTTTGGAAGATAAGTATCAACAAGTATTGGATTGTTGATATTACTGATGTCATAGGCGTCTACCGTTGAGTTGGCCCTTTCATCAGTAGTAAAGATGTATCGCCCGTCATCACTATACCATGCGTTATGTGTAAATGAAGATGTTGTCCTTGTTCGACTGATGAGCTGAGGGCTAGCTGGGTCGCTGATATCATATATGCCTAGGTTGCCTTCATTGATCTCAGAAGAGAAAAGCGTATCTCCTCTGACAATAACATCATGGCTGTAGCGCTCATCTACTGCACCGATAAATGCTGGATTCAATGGATCTTGCGTAAGGTCAAACATTAAGATGCCACCTACACCATTATTACATCCAGCTAGAAAAGCGATGCCTGCTTCCTCGTCTATAAATAGATTGTGACATGTTCTTAAGACGGCGTCATTGCCACTCACCGTCAGCGTTGGGTTGAAGAATAGAGAGGTGATATTATCAGGAGCCTCACTCATATCGATGATGGTAAGTCCATCACTACCTCGTTGAGTGATCTGATAGATATAGTTGTCGTAGCTCTTATAATCACGCCACACAGACTCTGCACCTTCTATCTGAGCGACTAGCTCTGGATTACTGATATCTTCAAGACTATAGATGCGTGCATCAGAATCAGTGCCGATCACGGCGTATTCGGTACCGTTTTGGTCCACATAGCCCCAGATATCGTTTGAGCTTATCTCATGAGATACTTGGCTAACAAACTGTGCTCTTAACTCTTCTTGAGCATGTATATCACTTGCGTAAATAACACACAAGAATACATAACCATACAACCAGAAATTACTCTTATTCATACCGTCTATACTACCGCTACTGATTCAAGCATACAAAGTTCTTTTATATTGTACAATATCTGTTTTATTGAGTGATATTGTCTTTCTAAGAACGTATCATATCTAGTAATAGTGGATAAGAAAGCAAAGAGAAATGAAGATCTATCACAACCCAAGATGTAGAAAAAGCAGAGAGACACTGGCGCTGCTAGAAGAGACAACCGATAAAATAGATGTCGTCCTATATCTAAAGCAGCCTCCATCAGTAGCTGAACTAAAAACTCTACTTAAGAAACTCAAGATACCTGCTGAAAAGCTAATCAGAAGGTCAGAGAAAATCTATAAAGAAGAGTATAAGGGCAAGGATTTAACAGAAGACCAATGGGTCAAGGCGATGGTGAAGCATCCAGTATTGATCGAGCGTCCTATCGTCGTGAATGGCAGTAAAGCAGTGATAGGTAGGCCACCTGAAAATGTGCACCTGTTAACTTAAGGTTGATTAGTATACTCGTCCGATCATCGGATGATCTACGATGACCTTTTTCAGCTCCTTGAAGTCTACTGATCCTTGGTGAGACCAAACTACCTTTCCTCCAGGTTCTACAAGAGCCGTATAAGGTAGGGCACCATTCCATTCTGGATCAACCGCTTCTATCAGTGCGTACTTGTCATCTTCCTGAGATATGTAATTGCGAAGAGAAGATGACTTGCTCTGTAAGAACTCGAGCGCCCTATCTTTCTTTTCAAGCTTATCTGCGGATAGAGATATAAACTCAAAGTCCCTAGCTCCGAACATCCGCTGTATTATGACAAAGTCAGGATACTCCAGTCTACAAGGAGCGCACCAAGTCGCCCAAAGATTAATTAGTCGAAGTTGATCTGATTCATTGTCCATGAGTCTTTTAACTTCATTGAGATCGACTTCGGATAAGGTGACATCTTTCTGATCCCATTCTGTATCTATCTTTTCTCTCATCTCTGTCTTCCATCCCCACTTAGTCGAACATCCAAAAGTCTTTGTGCTTGCAGTTGTAACTTCTTCATCGGCTATGAGCTGATCTAGCGCTGCACGAAGATCTTCTCCATTGGCAGTTCCAGGTTTTTCAGAGCCATCGATGCGCCCGACATATCTCAGGGCTCTCTCCTCATCAAATACAAAACAATGAGGTGTGGCAGCTGGCCCATAAGCAAGTGAGACTCTTTGATTGTCTCCATCATATAGATATGGGAAGTTAAAAGAAGCATCTTCTGCTCTCACTATCATGTCCTCATAGGTATCCCCTAGGTCAGAATAACCGAGTTCTTCATGTAATAATCCAAGGGGGCTATTAGGAGAGATGGCGATGACTTGTACTCCTTGCCCTTGGTAATCCTTTGTTATATCCTTTAATCTCTGCTCATAAGCTTGTGCTGTAGGGCAGTGATTACAAGTGAAGATAATAGCCAGAATCTTCTTGTGATCATAATCACTAAGGCTATGGTAAGTTCCATCCACTCCAGGAAGATTGAAGTCTGGAGCCTTCATGCCTATAGCTAGAGTTGTAACCTCTTGCTCAGGGACCAGTACTGGGCGTGATTCGTACCCGACAGTAGTTTTTACTTTTTTCGGTGGCTCCGACTTACATGAAAAGAGCAAGCAAAAAGCTAGAAAAGAGGTGATTATGAGTTGTAATCGTAGAGACATGACTTAAAGATAATCGTTCTGATAAGCTTCTTGCCTTTCTTTGATCTCTTCTAGTGTTGGAATGGCCTCGATACCATGTCCTTCGATACTTAACGATGCCGCTGCATGAGCAAATGAAGCAGCCTTAATGATGTCTTTTTCTCTGTGATATGATAGGGTATATGCCATACCGAAGATGTCTCCAGCACCTGTGGAGTCTACTGGTATGGTGTTGTATGACGGAAAGAAAGAAGAGTGCTTGCCCTCATATATGGTAACTCCTTTTGATCCAAGAGTAACCACAAGGTGATCATGACTTTGTATGAGGGCTTCTAGATAAGTTTGACTGTACGGCTTAAGATCTTCCTCACTACAGATAGCGATGTCGAGTGAAGTAAGAAGTTGCAGATCTAACTCTTTGGGTATGATAGGCCCAAGGTTTTGACAGTCTCGCATCCATCCTTGTATAAGCCCGACTACTAAAGCATCTGGCTTCGGTTTTAAGCTAACGATTTCGACTTCATCAGCGATAGGGCACAAGAATATGATGTCCATATCATTTACGAAAGTGGGATCGATAATCAGGCTGTTAGCTCGAGCTTTCAGTTGTTGTTTTCTTGTATCACCGTGATTCTGATTATCAAATATTGTTGTTGTCTTAGCTCTCTGATTATGTAAGTGTATACCGCGCTCTTCAAACAGTGCACCATATGCAAAGTCATCTCCAAAACTGGTGAGTACCTCTGGCTGATGACCTAATGATCGAGCAAGTATTGATGCGAAAGATGCAGAGCCGCCGAGACTATGACCATCCTCTACGATGTCATGACATACGTGACCTATGATAGAGAGAGACGTACTCATGGACATGCTGCTAAGGCCTCTTTGACTTCTTGAGGACTGATGGCTGGAGCTTCACTTAACTTATAGGATAGATAGTTGATCAAGTTGATCATGTCTAGATCGGATAAGTCATGAGCTGGCATATAGACCGTAGAGATCTGTGTACTTTTTTTTCCTTTTTTTATCAGACATACGAGAGCGTCCTGATCTGTAGTAAGATAAGATGATCCGATGAGCGTAGGATAGATCTCACCAAGACCTTCGCCATCGGCCATGTGGCAGTTAGCGCAGTTTCTATCATAGAGTAACTTGCCCTGAGGATATCTTTCCTGATCGCAAGAGCCTATCAAAGTAGCGATTACAAAGCATGTGAAGAGGGATATGGAGTAGAGTAATTTATTCATGTTGCTTGCGCAATATGTCGATCTTATCCATAAAAGCGTCTACTGTCTTTGGGTCTGTACCATCGCAAAAACCTCTTATCCTGGCATCATGATCTAGAAGAAGGATCTTACCACTATGGTCAAATCCTCCTGGAGCGTCTGGTGCTTCAAGTGCAGCTACGAAGTAATCCTCGTTAGCCAGATCCATGATGAGATCTTTTGACCCTGTCAAGAAGTGCCATAGATCGTCGTCGGCGCCGATCTTAGTTGCGTATTGGTTAAGGATAGAGACGCTATCTCGTTTTGGATCGATAGTATGTGATAGAAGTATAACATCATCTTCACCGGATACATGATCTTGTATACGCTTCATTTGTGCAGCGACTTTAGGACAGATACTTGGGCAAGAAGTGAAGAAAAAATCAACAACTTGGATACGTCCTTTATAAGTGGCATTAGTAACGGGCGTGCCAAGATGATTAGTGAGTTGATATGGCCTGATCTCATGTTTTGTAACGGTGCCATCTAATTCTTCTCTATCTCCGATGTATGGGAGGTCGGGGCTCTTACCTTGACAACCTATCATCATCAAGAAAATCAAACCAAGTATAAGGAGTCTCATAAGTTCAGTGCTTTTTCAGATTTATTGATGATGCGAAGCATGACGTCTCGTACTTCTGTTACCGCTTCCATCTGCTGGTTAAGATATACTTCATAGTTAGGATCACTATCCGATGGCTTATCGTAGTCATGCATCCATTCCATCATCACTTCTTCTGCATATTCTAGACTATCTATCAGATGGCTTTCTCTGAGGGCATCATCTTTCTTCATTTTCTTTTTGAGCTTATAGATGTCACTCATCTTAGGCATGACATCATCATGTACCACCATAATCTTATCATGTTGCTCACTGATATATATGGCTTCTGGGCTTTTTTCCTTACATCCAGAGTGGATCATGTAAAGCAGACTTACTATTAGTACCAAAGAAACTTTCTTAAATGTGATCATATCGTAATTTGCGGATAATCGACTACAATGTTACAAACACTTTTATGTAGGTCTGTGTTTAAATAACAGAGCACTATGGATAATCGAAAATGTATACTCTGGTTTCGCAATGATCTTCGCTTACATGATAATGAAGCATTACTCGAAGCGATGACCAGCTGTCAGGATATATATCCTGTTTATGTCTTTGATACAAGAGTGTTTTCTGGCACTACTTCTTACGGCTTAAAAAAGACTGATAGATATAGAAGCTTATTTGTACTAGAAGCCGTAACCGAGCTTCGTGAGTCTCTGAGAGCTAAGGGTTCTGATCTGATCATCAGAGTCGGACATCCAGAGGTAGAGCTCTTTGAGATAGCAAAATCACTGAAGACTAGTTGGGTGTTCTGTAACCGCGAAAGAACACACGAGGAGCTGCAAGTCCAAGATAGCCTTGAGCAATCGCTCTGGGAGATAGGACAAGAAGTGAGATATTCGAGAGGTAAGATGTTGTACTACACAGCTGATTTACCGTTCCCCATATCTCATACACCAGATGCTTTCACACAGTTTCGCAAGGAGGTAGAAAAGATAGTACCAGTTCGCAAGACTATACAGATCCCAGAAGAGATAAGTCACTACGAAGCCGATATAGAGATAGGTTCGCTTCCGCAAATGTCTGACTGGGGGTACACGAATGAAGAAATCGAAGAAGCCCAACAAGCCGTTTTTCGAGGAGGAGAATCTCATGGTCTTAAAAGACTCGAAACCTACTTATGGGAGAAAGATGATGTAGTACGATATAAGGAGACGCGCAATGGTCTCCTAGGTTTAGATTATAGCTCTAAGCTATCTCTATATCTAGCACATGGTTGTGTTTCCCCTAAGCAGGTCTATCATGAGTTAAAGAGATATGAAGAAGAGCGCAAGAAAAATGACAGCACTTATCACCTATTTTTTGAACTGCTTTGGAGAGACTTTTTTAGACTCATGGGTAAGAAGCATGGTAACTCTATCTTCTTGAAGGGTGGGACTAAAGAGAAAGAGAGAGAAGACCTCTCGGATATTATATCGCTCTTCAGGATCTGGGCAGAAGGACGTACAGGGATGCCATTTATAGATGCTGCTATGCGCGAGCTCAATAGCACTGGCTTTATGTCTAATCGAGCAAGGCAAAATGTAGCCAGCTTCCTAGTCAATGATCTCCATGTCAACTGGCAGATGGGCGCAGAATACTTCGAGTCACTTTTGATAGATTATGATCCATGTAGTAACTGGGGCAACTGGAACTATATAGCAGGAGTAGGCAGTGACCCAAGAGAAGGGAGATACTTTAATGTGATTACTCAAGCCAAGAAATACGATGATGACGGAGCCTTTGTCAAGCATTGGTTGCCAGAACTACGAGATATACCTTCTGACAAAGTACATCAACCTTATCTACTGAGTGAAGCAGAACAAATTCAGTATAACTGTATCCTTCAGAAAGATTATCCTGACTTGTGTATTAAAAAAGAGCAGTACGCCTAGTACAGCACAAGCTTTACACTATCTATTGATAATCGCTTTTCTACAAAGTTGATAAGGCGAGTTGTGTTATCCCGATTTTCTCTTTTGTCCCACTTTAGCATGAGAGTCGGGATGTCGTAAGATGTCCCATCTGCGTTATTTGCTAGATGTGCATACGACAGACCGATCTCCTCGATTTCTGGATAGAGTGTTTTTATTTCTTCTATGACATTCTCGAATAAGCTTGTGTCGATGTGCGAAAGCTTATGATAAGCGACGATATCTAAAGCTCTTTTTGCTTCTAATTCTTTGGACTCTAGTTCTGACACGATGGTCTCTAGATCGTCTTCTATGCCTTGTACATGATCTAGCTTGACATCTGAAGTGGAGATAATCTTGATATCAAATATTACATCACTTTTACTGTTGATGCACTTTTCATACTCGGGTATCTTTTCTTGTGATATAATATCTCCATAGACCTTTAGGTAAAGAGTGCGATGGCCGATGTCATCTAGATCTCCAAGCGTATAACTGTCTAGATAGATGTCATCTTTCCCAAGACATGATTTTCGAAAGTCGCCAAGACTTACTTCTATCTTATGATTCTTTCTGACTATGTTGAATATGTAGAAACTCGGTGCTATCAGTGCTAGACTAAATCCTACCGTCAAGAATATATTTTTACGCTCGCGAGCCTTATTAATGAACTTGCGATATGGGAACTGGAGATAGCGAACAACCAAGTAAGTGGCGAAGGCAACAAAAAATGTATTGAGGAAGAAGAGATAGAACGAAGTTAGAGCTATCTCAAGATCCCCTGTAGCAATACCATACCCAGTAACACAGAGTGGTGGCATCAATGCTGTTGCGATGGCTACACCTGGAAGGGTAGTGGAGATATCCTTCCGAGCTATACTTATGATGCCCGCTAGTCCTCCAAAGATGGCAACGAAGATATCCAGAAAGGTAGGCTCTGTTCGAGCATCTATCTCTGGAGTGAGTGCCTTAAAAGGTGTGAGCTCAAAGTATATGTAGCTCGTTAATACAGCTATGACTATGGCGATGGCAAAGTGTATCAAACACGTCCTTAGTGTCTGCATGTCATTAATACCGACTGACAATCCTATGCCGAGTATCGGTGACATGAGGGGTGATATTAACATGGCCCCGATGATTAGTGCCTGAGAGTTTTGACCAAGGCCTATGGACGCTATCACTATCGAACACATCAGCATCCAAGAGTTGGCACCAGATAGTGTGCTTTTAGATTTGATATCTCTGATCGTCGCTACAGAGTCTACGCCTTTTTTTAGATCAAGGACATCGTAGAAGTAATTCTTAAGGTATGTGAAAAACCCAGCAAAGGTCCCGTCTGAATTGGGAGCATCACCATTCGTACTAGACATAAGCTAGTTGTTTGTTACTCAAGGTAAATGTTCGATCACATCTTGCAGCGATATCTTTACTATGGGTAACAAGCACAAATGTTTGACCGTAGTCATCTCTTAATTTCAACAAGAGCTTGAACAGATCGTCGGACGTATGGTCATCCAAGTTGCCAGTCGGTTCATCTGCGAGCACGACATCTGGTTGATTGATCAGGGCTCTGGCGATAGCAACTCTTTGTTGTTCGCCTCCACTGAGTTGATTAGGCTTATGAGTAAATCTCTCTGATAGATCTAGATAGGAGAGTAATTCTTTTGCTCGGGCTTCAGTTGCCTTTTCATCCTTACCACTAATAAGCGCTGGTATGCATACATTTTCAAGAGCAGTGAACTCAGCCAGCAGATGGTGAAATTGAAAGATAAAGCCGATACGCTCATTTCTAAATTGAGCTAATTCTTTTTCACTGAGTGTAGTAGTTTCTATACCTGATATCTCTATAGATCCAGTATCAGGCAGATCTAGCGTGCCTAGGATATGAAGTAGCGTACTTTTACCACTTCCACTCTTCCCTACGATAGCTGCTATCTCATCCTTATAAATCTCAATATCTAAACTATTGAGTACGGTGAGGTCACCATAAGACTTACTGATATTACGGCCTATGAGCATGGGAAAGACGCTTTTACTCTAACAAATATAGATCAAAGCATTCATATAATGAATAATTATAATATGTAGCTGGTGTTAAAAGTTGAGATAGCCGTAAAGGGCTAAGTTCCCATTAGTTGTTTTGAAGGCTCCAGCGACTTGATCACTTCTGGATATATCCGAAAGACTATTGCTATAGTTCACTCCTATACCAAGACCATCGAGTTCTATAACAACACCAAAGTTGATACCCCAGTCAGACTTTCTAAGGCGCTCATCTAGGTTTTCTATGAAGCCAGAACTTGTATTGAAAAGATAACCAAAGTAAGGTCCAGCTTCACCTATAATTTTGTGCTTGCCGGTTCCGATGCTAAGTGAAAGGTTTACAGGAACTTCTAGGTAATGAAGATTAGTATTACCTGTGGTACCTGCAGCTTCTGTTCTACCACCTTTTACATGGTATAAGAGCGCAGGGCGAAGTTTGAGACCAAGGAGATTTACATTTCCTTGAAGGCCTAGGTGATAACCGATCTTGGATTCAGCTCCGAAGTCTACATTGGCTCCATCCACCATAACACTACTGTAGTTGAGGCCTCCTCTTAGACCTATCTGGCTTTGGGCAGCAAGAGTGCTGGCTAATAAAATCAATGCAAAAAAGTACTTCATGGTAGTCAGTTTTGTTGATACAATTCTTCTAACGACTTGACTTAGTCAAAGAGTATAACATCTTAGTTAATGTAATACGATCTTGAGTGATCTTTTTGGGTGAAGTTCTTGTTAAATCTTTATGCACCTTTGCCTATTGTGAAGATTCTACAGATTACAAAAAAGCCTCCATTTCCATTAAACGACGGAGAGTCTTGGGCCGTAAGAAATCTGGCCCGTGGGCTGAAGCTTCATAATTGTGAATTAGACCTCTTGTCTCTAGCGTCAGAACTTGATGAGGTAGAAAGATGGCGCCATGAGGTTACGGATATTTACGAAAGTGTGGAGATCGTCAGGCATAACACTCAGCCTGATAGAGCAGGAGCACTTCTGAATCTTTTCTCTTCAAAATCGTACCACCAGCAGCGATATGAAGGTGCCACGAAATCAATGAATCGCAAAGAAGGAACCCTCAACTATGATTTGATTATCGCAGAGACTCTATATGCCATGCCCATGGCATTATATATCCGTGATAAGCATGATGTGCCTATAGCACTCAGATCTCATAATCGAGAGCACCTCATCTGGCAAGAGTATGCCAAAAGTCTTACGGGTATCAAAAAGCACTACTTCATATCTCAATCAAAGAAGCTAAGACGCTTCGAGTTGGAGATGACTCAGAAAGCATCTGGCGTCTTGTTTGTCTCAAAGGAGGACCAAGGTTGGGTAGAAGAGATAAGCACTGTAAAGTCTCAAGCCGTGCCGATCGCACTGGACCTTTCCAGGAAGGATCAGTCGGTTCTTCTTTCTGATCCTTTGATAATCGGATTCTTAGGATCTCTAGATTGGAGGCCAAATATCCAAGGTCTGCAGAAGTTCTTAGATGAAATCTGGCCGCAGATTAGAGAGGTTGATCGAGAAGTCCGCTTCGTCATAGCTGGTAAAAACCCAGACAGAAGTTTATTATCTATTGAAGATAGTAACGTAACCTTTATCGGTCAAGTAGAGGATAGTGGAGGATTTATCTCCCAGCTTAATGCGCTGATCGTCCCCCTTTGGTCAGGTAGTGGTGCGAGGGTAAAGGTGTTAGAGGCTATGTCGCTAGGCGTGCCTGTGATCACGACTGCCAAAGGAAGTGAGGGCTTAGATGTGAGCAATAGGCAGGAGTTATTCATATGTAGTAATGCAAAGGATTGGATCGATGTTCTTAAGGAGATTGATAATGAGTCACTTATAAGCGATATGAGAAGTAATGCACGAGAGTATATTGCTAATAGTCATAACGTAAAAACCACGGGTGAGCAAGCCTATCATTTTTTACAAGGTCTCTTATGAAGCCAGTTGTAATCGTACTTACATCTAGATTTCCTTTGCCACTCACAAAGGGAGACAGACTTAGGGCTTTTCATCAGATTAAAAGCCTAGCTGCTCGCTCAACTGTACACCTGGTTTCTATATGCATCGATCAACCAGATTCTGGAGATATAGATGTCTTAAGAGACATAGTGCAGAGTGTGACTTACTATCAGCTCTCGCATAAGTCTCGTATATCGAACTTGTTTAGTGGTCTCATATCAAAGATGCCATATCAGGTGAGATACTTCTATGACAAAAAGATCTCCGACTTGATTCGTCTACATATATCTCAGATCCGACCAGATATGATTTATACACAGTTAATCAGGATGGTCCCCTATGCGATCGAAAGTCAGTCCGAGGCAGAGATGCATCTTGACTATATGGATAGCATGGTCCTTAATGATCTCGGGAAAAGTGTCTTTAAAGGATGGAGAAGATTTTTGGTGCCGATTGAGAGATCTAAAATCAAGACATACGAAAGTCAAGTCGCCCATCACTTTGATCAACTCTATGTTATATCCGATCGTGATAAAGAACAATTTGCATCTGGAGTAAAATCTCGCATCACCATAATCCCTAATGGAGTCGACACAGCTTACTACCTACCTAAGGAGACTAGTAAGCAAGCAGATATCGGCTTTAGTGGTAATCTTTCTTATCCTCCCAATATAGCAGCAGCCTCGATCTTAAGCGATGAGATACTTCCGCGCCTAGATCAAACAACTTGTTGGATCGCAGGAGCAGACCTTAAGGATTCATCTTCCCTAAAGAGCACAGAGTATTGCAAAGTATCGGGATATCTCGATGATATGCGAGACTTATATAGAGGAGTGGAGATATATGTCGCACCCATACATACTGGATCAGGTACCCAGAATAAAATCTTAGAGGCTATGGCATGCGGGACTATATGTATTACTACCACTTTCGTAAATGCTTCAATCCAAGCAAAACCCGATCATGAAATATTAGTAGCAGATAGTAATCAAGCTTTTATAGAGAAAATAAATGATCTACTTTCGCACCCTCAGAAGCGCCAGTTAATCGCCGATAATGCGAGAAAATTTGTCGAACAGAATTATAGCTGGGACGTTCATAATCAAGAGTTAGTGGACAATATCACCCACACAAAGTATACATGAAAGACATAGAGCTAAATAGCATAGAAGAAGCCATCCGCGAAATTAGAGCAGGGAAAGTTATCATCGTTGTGGATGACGAGGATAGAGAAAACGAAGGGGATTTCATTTGCGCAGCGGAGACAATCACACCTGAGATCGTCAACTTTATGGCGACTCATGGACGAGGACTGATATGTGCACCCATACTCGAAGAGAAAGCAGATGAGCTAGATCTGCCATTGATGGTTAACAAAAACACTGCTCTTCATGAGACAGCATTTACAGTTTCTATAGACCTTGATGGTGATGGTGTAACTACGGGTATATCTGCCAGTGATCGTGCGAAGACTCTTCAAGTGCTTGCTCGGAGAGATTGCAAGGCTAATGATTTTGCTAGGCCGGGTCATATATTTCCCTTGAGGGCAAAGAAAGGAGGAGTTTTAAGGAGGACAGGGCATACGGAAGCTTCTGTTGACTTAGCGGCATTAGCAGGCCTCGAGCCTGTAGGAGTATTAGTAGAGATCTTGAACGAAGATGGTTCTATGGCAAGATTGCCAGATCTTGTGAAGATCGCAAAGCAACATGATCTAAAAATCATATCTATAGAAGATCTTGTAGCATACCGCATGAAGACGGAGAGTATCGTCAGAGAGGTATATCGAACGAAGCAGTCCAGCCAATTTGGAGATTTTACGATTTATGCATTTGAGCAGGTTACTACTGAAGATGTGCATCTAGCCTTAGTGAAGGGAGAGCCAAAGTTTGATACGGCTATACCAGTTCGCATGCATTCTTCATATGCTGGAGAACAGATCTATAACTATCTCACTGATCATGTCTCGCCGATAGCTAGGGCTATGAAACTCTTAAAAGATCAAGAAGATGGAGTTATAGTAGTCATGCGTCAAGAAGAGCGTAGTATGAATTTGCTGAGCAGATTAAAGGCCATGGACGAAGGCAAGACTACGCCAAAAACTACGAGTGAAATTCAGAAAGATTTTGGTGTGGGCGCTCAGATTTTAAGAGCACTTGGGGTTAAAAAACTAAAGCTTATATCTAATAATCCTCGCAAACGAATAGGCTTGGATGGTTACGGTCTGGATATAGTTGGATACCAATCTTACTAATCTAATCAGAACTCTGGGCAGAGACGATCAGCATTTTGATGTTCTCCGATATAGGAGATTGTGAACTCAAATATTCCTTGACCAAGAATACTAGCTCCTAGATCTCTAAGATGATGATCATAGCTGAACCCGATTAATAATCCTCGCTGCTGAAATCCAGCTGATATGATAAGGTCTGTAGGTTGAAATGTGGTTAGCCCGTCTGAAGCCCTGATCCATCCGCCTATATGAAAAGACTTCTCGTCACTATCTATGATATTGTATTTCAGATTAGATCCAACTATAAGGCTGGCAGCGGCACCTTGAGTGATATAGATGGCTCTAGGCTGTATACTCAGTAAGTCACTTCTTCGGATTGATAATCCAGTATGAAAAGTGAGTTTTGTATCGAGATTCACTGGAAGAAACTCTTCTTCAAATCTTAAGTCACGATTAAAGAAAGATATGTTGGGCTCGTTAAAATGTTGAAAAGCTAGGCCGACATGAAATCCTTGATCCGTACGAGGCTGAGTAGAAAAGTTCAAGCCAAATGAAAGATCACCATATCCGAGGGCATTGGCAGGAAGTGGTTCGCCAGTTGGGCCATTGAAAGCATCGACCCCGTTAAACTGATCTTGAAAACTCAGATCTTCATAGTTGATCCCACGCTGAGCAAATCCAAACTGAAAGCCAGCACTTAGGTAAGAATTGATCTCACTACTGAGTAACTTATGAAAGGCACCAAAAAAAGAGATTTGATTTGTGTTGTAATCAAATATCCCAACGCGATCAGAGAAGAAGTGTACGCCTGCGGCAACTCGATCATTACCACCTTGGAAAGATCCTGTTTTGTTAGGGAGGGTGATCTTAGTATCTCCACCAGCAGAAAATGAAGTAAAGGGTATACCGCCAACTCCAGCCCACTGATTACGATAACTACTCATGATACGATACGTACCTGAGTGAGATCCAGTTAAGGCAGGATTTAGATATAATGGATTAGCGTAAAACTGACTAAACTGTACATCTTGGGCTTCACCTATGTTAGAGTGAAAACATCCAAGAACGATTAAAAATATAGCGGGTAAGCTTAGCCAACTTCTTACTAACATAGCACCTTAACGTCTTCAGAATTGATGTGTTGTTCAGTCCGTGGGATCAATCAGAATTAAACCAACGTTGGATTACATATCTTGGCTATCGATCTATCATGAAAGCTGATACTACTGTAACTACAAGACTGGCCGCCTGCCCTGTGCGTTTCAGGCCTGATGATACCTCGGAGATGGTTACTCAGTTCTTATTTGGAGAGTATGCAAAGGTCATAGAATATAGAAAGGATGGATGGGTGCATATCGAACTTTCTCATGATGGTTATCAAGGATGGATAGATGGCAAGATGTTGTTAAGGTCTGAGGCACCTACCGAAGGTACCGCCTACTGCTGTCTGGATATTTTTGGTCAGGTCTTTTCAGATAAACACAGTACGTGGATCAGTTTGGGTGCCAACTTACCGGATTACGATGGCATATTAGCCAAGGTTGGCGGAGGCACGTTTAGATATAGTGGACAGGTCACTAATATGGACGAACTTGTTCCGTCCACCGAAAGAATAGAAAAAGTCTCAAGGAGATTGCTTAATGTACCTTATCTCTGGGGAGGAAGAACCCCACTAGGCTTAGATTGTTCAGGTTATACACAGCTCGTCTATAAGTGCTGTGGTGTTCTACTTAAGAGAGATGCTAAAGACCAAGCATTAGAGGGTGATATGGTTGACTTTGTATCGGAAGCCAGGGTAGGAGATCTAGCTTTCTTTAGTAAGAAAAGCGATCGCATAACGCATGTGGGTATTGTTCTTCCCGAAAATAAAATTATACATGCATCCGGTAGAGTAAGAATAGACACATTAGATCACTACGGTATCTACAACGAGGAGATCCAGGAGTATACACATAGATTGAAGATCATAAGAAGATATATACCATGAAGTTTCACGACCCTTTTCCGTTTTGCCCAAAGTGCAAGTCAGCTATGCAACCTGGTGAGCACGACTATAACAGTTGTAGTAGTCCTTCGTGCACTTTTGTTCAGTATGAAAATCCAACACCAGTTGTAGCTGCGGTCGTAGAATATGGAGAAAGACAAGTAGTCTTAGGACATAACAAACTCTGGCCAAAAGAATGGTATGCGCTGATAACAGGCTTCGTCGAGATGTATGAAGACCCTGCCTATACAGTGATTAGAGAAGTAAAAGAAGAAATAGGCTTGGATGGAGAGATTGTTTCGTTCATAGGGCATTATACCTTCAAGAGGATGAATCAATTGATCATTGCTTATCATGTTAAGGCAACTGGAGATATCATCTTAGAAGATGAGATAGACGATGTAAAGATTGTGCCTTTCGAAAAGGTAAGATATTGGCCTGCTGGTACTGGTTATGCTTTACGAGATTTGCTTCTTTCGCTAGGATACAGTCCTGTGGAAGGATCGTTCAAATAGCATTTAGCTTCTTGACTACGCCAGTCTCTGATTTGCCTGACTTAGAAAAGACAGCTTTGAAGGAGTATTCTGACTCGGTCCCTTCTAAGATCATTACCTCGAGATAATTATTATGCCAAGCTTCATAGATAGGTTCAGGTCCTTCTAAGAAGAACAACCTATAGGTACATGGATTCGTCCAGATGATGCGATACTTAGAGAAAATACCAGTACTTCGCACGGTTTCTATCTGAAATTCTTTATCTCGTTCAATTAAGACATCACGAGTATCATCTACAATCTCAAACTTTCCTTGATGATAGACAGTGCAGTCAATGGAATCGTCACAATTCGTTAAGAAAAGACTTAAAAATATTAAGAAGAAAAATAACTTAGCCTTGGCCATTCTCAAGTTTAGGTTTGGGAAAGGAAAGTACGCAGGATCCTAAGTTAGAAAAGGAGTTACAATGATATGAGATTTAGAACTAATTTGTTCATTAATTGATGTTTTAACATATGGAGACAACTATGGAGACTATGACTATCGGTGGAGGGTGCTTTTGGTGTACCGAAGCTGTCTTCCAGAACATTAAGGGTGTAGAAAGTGTCGTATCAGGATATGCGGGAGGACATGTCGAAAATCCTTCTTACCGAGAGGTCTGCGGCAAAAAAACTGGTCATGCTGAAGTGATTCAGATCACGTATGACAGCTCTCTTGTTTCTTTTGAACAATTGCTCGAAATATTTTGGGCTACGCATGATCCTACTACAAAGAATCAACAAGGCAATGATAGAGGCCCGCAATATAGATCTGTCATCTACTATCACAATGATGAGCAAAAAGAACAAGCTATAGCATCCTTGCAAGAAGTAGGACAGCCTATGTGGCAAAGCCCCATTGTCACTGAGATATCACCTCTCAATAATTTTTATGCTGCTGAAGCTGAACACCAAAATTTCTATAGAGCCAATGGAAGTTTTCATGGCTATTGCACCTATGTGATAACTCCGAAGGTGATGAAGGCACGTCAAAAGTTCGCTCACCTGTGGACATAGCTCTTATGAGAAGAGGTATTGCATAATCGTCACGTTTTTCCACTCGCCATTCACCTTACCAACTTCTTTTTGTTCTCCTACTATCGTAAAGCCTAGGCGCTCATTATAATGAATGCTCACCTTGTTATCACTTTGGATCTTAGCGATGAGATGATGATACCCCAGAGCTTTACACCTTGCCATGAGGTGTTTCTTCATCTGTGTACCGAGTCCTTTTCTTAGATAGTCTGGATGACAGTAGACCGAAGTCTCTACTGTGGTTCTATAACCTTCACGGTCGCTATACCTTTTGATGATACCCCACACAACAGTATTGTTATCATCTCGAGTAACCCATAACTCTTCTCGCTGGTCTTTATGATCTAAGAAGTCCTTATAATATATGCCATCCTTTTCTTCAAGGTCCATGGTGGAGATACCGAGATAAGAATTATATATCTCTGCTATCCGATGGCAATCGTCCTTAGTAGCTGGCACTGGCTTCATCGAGATAATTTATTTAGGGCTAATATATCATCTATCTATTTCTCTATGCGGAAGTCAAGATAGCATGACAATTCATTTGGAGCCTTTACTGTTATATTTAGATAAAGGTTACGATATGTCGATCAATAAAATCATAGTTCTTGGGCTGGGGAAAGTGGGTACACTGGTGGCTATACTTTTATCCGAGAAATATAAGGTGACGGGTATAGACGCTAAAGGTCCTCATTATGATTATGACTTGCCCTTTGATGTGGTAAAAGGCGATGTGACTTCTACACACTTCATGCAGCAACTCCTACAAGAAAATGACGCAGTAGTCTCTAGTCTTCCTTACTTCCTCAATAAGGAAGTAGCCAGATTAGCTCATGCAGCAGGAGTCCATTACTTTGATCTGACTGAGGATGTAGAAACGACATCGTACATCAGAGAACTAAGTAAAACAGGCACCTCTGTTATGGCCCCTCAATGTGGCTTGGCACCCGGATTCATAGGCATCGTCGGAGCTGACCTAGCTAACGGCTTTACTAAACTTAGAGATATAGAACTCCGAGTAGGGGCACTGCCGAGATACCCTAACGGTCTCTTGGCGTATAGCTTTACATGGTCTCCTGCAGGTGTGATCAATGAGTATATCAACGATGCCGAGGTGATCCATAATGGAAAAAGGAAGCTTGTGCCTTCTTTGGACGGTCTAGAGTATATTAATATAGAAGGTCAGGAGTTCGAAGCCTTTTTTACCTCAGGTGGACTAGGTACCATGTGTGAGACATATGAAGGGAAGCTAGATACCTTGAACTATAAAACAATCCGATACCCTGGACATGGCAAGCTTATGAGGTTTTTGCTTTATGAACTAATCATGAAGGAGGATAAAAAAGGACTAGAAAAGATTCTGTCAGAGGCGAAGCCTCCGGTGAAGGATGATGTAGTCTATGTATATGCAG
>CAZXIE010000064.1:10936-20232 GCA_964640065.1 uncultured Saprospiraceae bacterium | reverse complement strand
ATCCTCGTTCTCTTGTTTGATACTTTGCCAATCGCAACCAACTGGGTTGCGAACGTTCTGGAAGTTATTTGGATACGGATGTAGGGTAACGGACTTCTTAATAATAGGCACCATCGGTGCTAGTCGCATAATCCTCCTTCAGACTCTTACAGTTCATTTTTTTCAATCGAAAAAAAAACGAACCAAAAAATTCTTGTCATGCTAATATTCGCTTTGTTAGAATTAGACTTCCTCGAAATATGGAGTAACTCTTGGTCTCCTCGTTGGATCGTCCATACCACCCATAAGCCAACCTCGCATGGCCGATCTTTAATGGCGAATCGGACCACGACAAAGTCATGCGTTGCATGACTTATAATTAAATATTAAAAGAATCTGCAAGACTCTCTTGTCTCAGTAGGGCTCGTCTAAGCTTAAAATCTTGTAGCGACTTGGTGCGCGCATCTCGGCTTAGCCGAGAGAGCACGACGAAAAAAGTCAGAGATTTTATCTCGAGGAAGATCAAGTGCAACTAGGACTGTATTTAACGAATACGCTAAGCGAATAACAAACGAGCATTCGTGTGACTAGTCCCGAAAGCTCGTGATGCGTCTCTTTATATCAATGACAAAGAGACAGTAAAGTCAATAGTGAAAACTGAGGGCAAATCGGACAAACCTCACTGGGCCGATCTCCTTGGGCGAATACTACCACGACGGATTCATGCTCAGTATGACTAAGACATAACCAATTTATGAATCCTAACCCCAACACCGTTCAATGCAGAATTACCAGTCAACTCATCCATCCTTGTTTCATCCGTTAGGTCATTGATAGATACGCCACCGTATGAGGCAGCTAGCGACATACTCGTTCCTTTTCGACTGCCCCACCCTTGAGGGATACTGACAACTCCAGGCATGACTTCATCACTGACTTCTGCTTCTATATGTACCGATCCAACTTTGGATACTACTTCTACTTCTTCACCATCTTCTATATTCAGCTTTGTGGCATCATCTGGATGGATGACTAAAGTACATTGGTTACGGCCGCGCATGAGGCGCTCGGCATTATGTGTCCAGGTGTTATGATGTCTGTGAGATCTACGACCGATCATGGCAAAAGGAAACTCTTCAGTTAACATTCCTTCATTCATAAATGCCTCTTCGAGGCGCGTTAAATCTGCGATGAAGAGTTCAGGAGCGAGATTTATCAGATCATCATCTGTCTGAAGCCTTTCTAACATACACGGTTGTAGTGGACCGAGATCTATACCATGTGGATGTTCCTTTAGCTTCTTGATGTTGAGTCCTTCCTTACCATACTTTCCTCCTTGTAAAAGGCTGTCTAGCATAAGGTCAGGTGTGAGTCCAGAATCAGGTATTCCCAGATATGCGTTGGTTAAATCCCTAAGCACTTCCCAGTCATATCGCTCTTCTTCACTACGAGGGAACAGTGCAGGATAATACTTGGCTGTATTGCGCACGGCATTGGCATGAAATACGATATCGAAGTTAGATGACGCAAGTCCAGTAGCAACGGGAAGGATGATATCTGCGTGTCGATTAGTTTCAGTTTTATAGATATCGATAGACACAAAGAAGTCTAAGTTCTTGATGGCCTCTTCTAATCTTAATCCATTGGGTGTGGAGAGTACGGGGTTGCCAGCACAGATGAACATGCCTTTTATCTGCCCTTCTCCTGGAGTTTCCATCTCTTCGATCATCACTCCTACAGGAAACTCTCCGTTATAATATGGCTTGCCGCTTACTCGTGATTGATACTTTCCATAGCTTCTTGGTTTTCCTTTCTTGGAGCGTGCCATGATGTGGTCGGCTGCCGGCTGCGTCAACATTGCTCCTCCTTCTCGATCGAAGTTACCTGAGATAATATTGATGGCATGCGTAAACCATTGACAGAGTCCACCAAACGATTGTGTAGAAGCACCCATCCTGCTGTGGATGACTGCACTATCAGCTGCTAGCAGTTCGCTGGTGATCCTTCTAATATCTTCGGGACTTATCCCTGTTATGGGTCCTACTCTTTCGGGACTTAGTTTTGCTACGGCCAGACGTAGATGGTCTAGATTCTTGACATGATCTTCGAGATGACGAAGTCTGACGCTCCCAGATTCGAATATCGTGTGAAGTATAGCACCTAAGAACAATGCATCTGTCTCTGGGCGTATGAATAGATGTTCGTCGGCCTTGTCCGCTGTCTCAGTTCGTCGTGGATCGATGACTATCATCTTGCCACCTCGATCTTGGATAGCTCTTAATCTTCGCGGAAAGTTAGGTACAGTCATCATACTGCCATTAGATACCATGGGATTATATCCGAGTATCATCATGAAGTCTGTACGATCTATGTCAGGAACTGGGGTCAACAGTCCATGACCATACATGTAATTAGCTACTACGTGGTGAGGAAGTTGATCTACAGAAGATGCGCTATATCTATTTCTAGTTCCTAGTGCTCTCAGTAACATAGGCATGAAAAGAGAGTTACCTAGGTTATGCGCATTGGGATTACCAAGGAAAGTAGCGAGTGCATTCTTGCCATGTTCTTCTTGGACTTTCTTTAGGCCACTGGCTGCATACTTGATGGCATCCTCCCATGATATTTCTTCCCACTCACCATCCTTGGTTTTTATGATTGGCTTTTTGAGCCTGTCGGGATCACTATGGAAATCCTGAAGGGCAACTGCCTTAGGACAGATATGACCTTGACTTAATGGATCGTCCTTATCCCCTTTTATCGATAGAATCTCCTTGCCGCGATGTTCTATGACGATGCCGCATAGTGCTTCGCAGATGTTACAAGTCCGATAGTGTTTTTGTATTTCTTCCATAACCTCGATTAGCGTATTCCAATGTACTGAATGTTCTTCTCCCATGTATGAGAGGTTTGATAAGTTCTTACTATTATGGTTACTTATAATTAGCATGTCTAAGATCTCTTCAGTTTCTAGTATAACCATCCACATGGTATGTAGCCTAGATGGCTACATAGGTAAAGCAGATGGTGATACATCTTGGATGGCGCATGAGTCACACTATCCTACTGGCACTTCACTATCACAGGAGTATGTTGATGCTGTGCTGGATAATATCGACTGCTACGTCATGGGTTCTAAGACTTATGAAAAGGCGCTAGAGTTAGGCTGGGCGTATGGCGACAAACCAGTTGTGGTAGTCTCCTCTAAAGAAAGACAAAGCCATCGATCTACTGTATCATTCTTTAAGGGCGCTCAACAACCTCTGATAGACACACTGCATGAGAAAGGTTACGAAAAGATCTGGGTAGTAGGAGGAGCATCACTTGTCAAGGAATATCTCATTAATGGATTTGCAGATCAGATTATCATCACCTTCCTACCAATCATCATAGGTGAGGGAACGTTGTTTTTTAATGCTATAGGGAAAGAGATCAAACTGGAGCTATCTCATGTAGAAGCATTTGATAATGGTATGATAGAGATGACATATCAGATTAATAAAACTGAAGTATGATATTAAGTCTACGCAATTCTCAGCACCTTAGACTTCATTAAATACAACCTATGTCTACACCTCGCGTCTCAAGACTTCGTATCCATCCTGTCAAATCATTGGAAGGCCTTCAAGTAGAGTCTGCAGAAGTTGGAATTCATGGTCTGCTCTGGGACCGTCAATTTGCGATGATAACCAAGGAAGGTCAGTTGATCAGTGGTAAGCGCAATCCTGAAGTGAACCGACTTGAAGTCACCTATGACCTATCACAACCTACCATCACTCTGAGGAATAGAGCTACGAAAAATGCATATACTTTTCCACTAGAAGTCGGCCATCAAGAATTAGATCAATACCTGAGTGATTACTTCAGATCCGTAGTGAGATTACAGATAGACACGAAAGGAGGATTTCAAGATGTGCCAAGGATAGGAAGTCTCTCGATGTATGGTGAGTCTTCGCTTCGATCGCTCCAAGCAGATCTTGGAAGACACGACTTAGATGAATTAAGACGTCGCTTCAGATCTAATGTAGAGATCACTGATGCAGATCCATACTGGGAAGATCAGCTATACCTCCAACCAGGTATCGGGGTGAGATGCAAGATCGGTGATGTAGAAGCGATCGGAGTAGCACCTAGAGTCCGCTGTCCTGTACCACCCTTAGATACAAGAACAAGTGAACGAGATCCTAGCTTTGTCGAAGATCTTATAGCTCATCGGCGTAAGCACCATAAGGATAAGCTCTTGGCCTACGGAAAGTCGACTTACTACTTTGCTGTAGATCTTTTTTTAGAACAATCAGAAGCCGGCAAATCAATAAAACTAGGAGAGGAGGTCAAAATACTAGAAGAAGTAAAACTTGATGAATATGATCTAGTTCGCTGATATAGAGCAGTATACCTCACCTTATTCTATATTCAGTATATCCCGCAACCTCTGTTTTTCATAAGATATTGCTTCTCTAGCCTTTAATAATTGAATATCGCCTCTACCCATTTTCTGGGATAAAGTAGGATATGCTTTAATCTAGGTTTGGGTTCATAACAAAACAAATAGTTATGAATCAGAAGACATCTTCAGCATTTGTGTTTGCCTCTTGGACGGCACTTGCTACAGGCGTATTTGGTTACATCATTGGTCTTTGGAGAGCTACTATGGAGCTCAATGAAAAAGGCTATTACTTCACCTTACTCATGTTTGGATTATTCAGTGTAGTAACTCTTCAGAAGAGTGTAAGAGATCGACTAGAAGGTCTCCGTGTTACTGACATCTTCTATAACATCTGTTGGTTTGCTGTGGGTATATCAATCCTACTGATGATCATCGGTCTATGGCATGCGAATCTACTTCCAAGCGAAAAAGGGTTTTATGCATTCGCCTTTTTGTTGGCTCTCTTTGGTGCCATAACAGTTCAGAAAAACACGAGAGATGATTTACTCATAGAGTAAGTTCGTCTCTCTTTTTATAACCTTTCAAGCTCCTGACTCTTTCCCGAGTCGGGAGTTTTTATATATCCTTCGAATCCCTCTTGCGCTGTCTACTTTTACTTACCTTGGTGAGAGTACACATTTACGAAAGTGGATCAAAACAAAGCATACTGGAGAGAGAATCTCCGATACCTCTTCATACTTCTCGCGATCTGGTTTATCGTCTCCTATGGCTTAGGCATCATCTGGGCTGACCAACTCAATACGATCAAGGTCGGAGGGTTTCCACTGGGTTTCTGGTTTGCACAACAAGGAGCAATCTATGTCTTCGTCATTTTGATCTTTGTATATGTGTTCCTCATGAATAAGCTTGATAAGAAGTATAACGTAGACGAAGACTAGCGATGACAACTTTACAGATATGGACATATACGATCGTCGGGCTGACCTTCCTGCTCTATATAGGAGTGGCGATCTGGGCGCGTGCCGGATCTACTAAGGAGTTTTATGTTGCAGGAGGTGGCGTACACCCTGTACTCAATGGTATGGCTACAGCTGCCGACTGGATGTCAGCGGCGTCCTTCTTGTCTATGGCAGGATTGATCTCATTTATGGGATTTGACGGAAGCCAATATCTCATGGGATGGACTGGAGGTTATGTACTTCTTGCACTACTCTTGGCGCCTTATCTCAGGAAGTTTGGAAAGTTTACGGTACCTGACTTTATCGGTGATCGATATTATAGCCAGACTGCTCGCTTAGTAGCTGTGATCTGTGCACTGTTTGTGTCATTTACTTATGTTGTTGGCCAGATGAAAGGCGTAGGCGTTGCCTTCTCAAGATTTCTTGATATTCCGTTTGGTTGGGGTGTCGTTGTGGGAGTTTGTATCGTCTTCTTTTACGCCGTCCTTGGTGGTATGAAGGGTATCACCTACACGCAGGTGGCACAGTTCTGTGTATTGATATTTGCCTTCACTGTTCCTGCGGTATTTATCTCCATCCAGATGGTTAATCATCCTATACCTCAGATCGGCATGGGAGGTGCGATAGATGATGGCACTCTCCTACTTGATAAGATCAATCAACTCTCCGTCGATCTCGGGTTTCATGAGTATACAAAAGCTAATAAACCGAGGATAGATTTATTCTGTGTGACTGCGGCGCTTATGCTTGGTACCGCGGGTCTTCCGCATGTCATCGTACGTTTCTTCACTGTACCCAAAGTCCGGGACGCACGTGTCTCTGCTGGTTGGGCGCTATTGTTTATCGCCATACTATATACGACAGCACCGGCAGTCGCAGTCTTCGCCAGGACGAACTTGATCCAGACGGTGGATAATGCGCCTTATGCAACTGTGCCTCCATGGTTTAAGAGTTGGGAGACAACCGGACTTCTAGAATTTGATGACAAAAACGGAGATGGACTGATCCAGTATTATAATGATGCTAACTCCACTTTCGTAAATGAAACAGCCACACCACGAGGCTGGCAAGGAAATGAACTGAAGATCGATCGAGACATCATCGTGCTGGCTAATCCTGAGATAGCTAATCTTCCTTCTTGGGTGATCGCTCTAGTCGTTGCCGGGGGATTAGCTGCTGCACTTTCGACAGCTGCAGGCCTCTTGCTCGTTATCTCAACTTCCATCTCTCACGATCTACTGAAGAAATGGTTAGTCCCTAACATCAGCGAAAAAAATGAACTCATCTCTGCTAGAGTGGCCATAGCAGTGGCAGTTGTTATAGCTGGATACGCTGGCTACCATCCTCCTGATTATGTAGCGGCTATAGTCGCCTTTGCTTTTGGGTTAGCTGCTTCTTCTTTTTTTCCAGCTATCATCTTGGGCATCTTTGACAAACGTATGAATATGCAGGGTGCCGTTACTGGCATGATCGTCGGTCTTGTATTTACGGCATCCTATATCTACTACTTTAAGATAGGTGGTGGAGTAGGTAAGACAGATCAATATCTCTGGGACATCAGCCCTGAAGGAATCGGTACGATCGGCATGATGATCAATCTTGTTATCTCCATAGTCGTGAGTCGATTGACTGCCCCTCCACCTGCGGCAGTACAAGCTCTTGTTGAGGATATCAGAGTACCTCGTGGGGCTGGTGTTGCTACAGAGCATTAATCTATAATTGTACATGCTACATCCATCAGACAACTGCGCAACTTTACTATATTAGAGTGAATAGATAAACTGATCGAAATGGCTACTAAAAAGAGAAAACGACAGATCGAAAGGCAAAACAAGAAACAGGCAAAGCAGCTTCTTTATATATGCCTCGCTGTAACCGCAGTACTATTACTGCTTTCATTCTTATACTTCCGAAGTTCGTTTTAAAAAAAAAGGTGCAGCCATTTCTGACTACACCTATACCTTATATAAAACTATTGATGAAAACGTTACTAGGTATAAGACAAGCTTCGTGCCAATCTCGATGCTGTCACTTAGCCTATGGGTCGTAAAGTCATCATCGAACTTCAAGTCCTGCCTCCTATATCGGTTATGTCTCTTTTGATGAAGCATGATACGATTATACTAGAAGGCTATGAGACTTATCAAAAGCGTAGCTATCGCAACCGACTGCACATAGTAGATGCTCAAGGCAAACAAGTAGTTTCTATCCCTCTTGTCAAAGGCAAACATGAGCAGCAATCTATCCGGGATGTACAGATATCATATGATACAGCTTGGGACGTAAGTTTTATTAGACTGATTAAAGCTGCCTATGGCTCAGCACCATATTTCGAATATTATTACGATGATATCATGAGCATCATCAAAAAGAAACATACGTTGCTCTGGGATCTGAATCGTGACTTACTCAAGTACATCTTTAAAAGTCTAGGTAGTACTCCTGAGATCAGGACGAGCGATGAGTTCATACGTAACTATGATGATGATACCATCCGCGATGCAAGAGGCACCTTCACACCTTCTAGGCAATTAAATACTCCTGCGACCTATGATCAAGTCTTCCTCGATCGTCATGGCTTCATCGCAGATGTAAGCATCCTAGATATGCTCATGTGTTGTGGTCCTGAGACTCCTCTACATCTCATGAACCAAGAAGTTTAGCTACAGAGACTAGCTTTTCAACTCCGCGTAGTTCTTATAGAAGTGAGGAATCGTCTCGATGCCTTTATAAAAATTAAAGAGACCATAGTGCTCATTAGGCGAGTGAATGTCATCACTATCAAGACCAAATCCCATCAACACCGTCTTTGCATCTAACACATCTTCAAAGAGAGCTACGATAGGAATACTTCCTCCACCTCTAACTGGTATCGGTGCTTTCCCATAAGCTTGTTCCATGGCAATATGAGCAGCTTTATACTCTGGTGTATTAGTAGGTGTGACTGCTGGTTCACCACCATGGTGTGGTCGCACTTCTACCTGGACACCTTCTGGAGCAGCCTCCTTGAAGTAGTCTTCAAACATCTTAGTGATCTTATCGCTTGACTGATTAGGCACAAGTCTCATACTGATCTTTGCGAAAGCCTTAGACGGCAAAACCGTCTTTGCACCTTCGCCTATGTATCCGCCCCACATGCCATTCACATCTAGTGTTGGTCTTATTGATGTTCTTTCTAGTGTAGTGTATCCGTCCTCTCCTACTACCGCATCTATCTTGAGATCTGACTTGTAAGCTTCTACATCAAAAGGTGCTTTGTTCATCTCTGCCCGGTCTGCAGTTGACACTGTCTCTACGTCATCATAAAAGCCTGGTATCGTGATCTTTCCCTCTGCATCCTTCATATTTGAGATCATATCACAAAGTGTATTGATTGGATTAGCAACGCCGCCGCCGTATACTCCAGAATGAAGATCCCGATTAGCCCCAGTTACTTCTACTTCTACGTAGGAAAGCCCTCTGAGACCAACCGTGATCGATGGTACATCATTAGCGATGACCGATGTATCTGATATAAGCACTACATCACAAGAGAGCAAGTCTTTATGTGCTTCGCAGAAGTCACCAAGATTATCAGAACCGACTTCTTCTTCTCCTTCGAGAAGGAACTTGACATTACATGGTAGCTCATCATTGGCTATCATCGCTTCTACGGCTTTGACATGCATATAAAGTTGTCCCTTATCATCACAAGATCCTCTTGCGAATATGGCACCATCGGGATGTATGTTCGTTTTTTTGATAACGGGTTCAAAAGGTGGTGAATCCCAAAGATCCAGAGGATCTGGTGGTTGCACATCGTAGTGTCCATAGACTAAAACAGTTGGTAGAGCATCATCGATGATCTTTTCACCAAATACAATCGGATGACCCGGTGTCTCATACTTGGTCACCTTGTCGATACCTATTTTGAGCATGCCAGACATCAGCCATTCTGCAGCTTTGATCATATCTCCATCGTGGCGACTATC
>CAZXIE010000064.1:0-10836 GCA_964640065.1 uncultured Saprospiraceae bacterium | reverse complement strand
AATTACATATCTACTACTCTAGTTATAGGTCATGACGAAACACAGACTAGTGCTGACGGTAGTACAGAAGCCCTAAGTAAAGAACAGAAAAGAGCCATCATTGATGCTCCCATAGGAAGTCAAGTCTCGATTTGGGTAGTGCATGAACACAGCGAGAAGCAAGAAGACTCTCCACAAGAGATAAAGCTAACTACCACAGTCGTACCTACTGAAAGTGCAACTTTTGGTGAAAGTCACGAAGATCTACTGGGCTATATCCGTGAAAAAGCGATCAATGCAATTGATCAAAACCCAGCAGCTACTTTTGATCAAGCTATCATTAGTTTCACTATCAGCGAAGAAGGCGAGGTGACTGATCCCAAGCTCGAAGAGTCGAGTCTGAATACATTCATCGATAAACTTCTACTAGATTCTATCAAGACTATGCCTGACTGGACTCCAGCGAATGATAAGAATGGTAGGGCTATTCCTCAGAGATTTGAGTTCAGAGTAGGTAACTCACTGGGTTGTTAGAGAAGAAAGCACTTCTGAGATAGATGATTACATTTTACAGCTTCTTGTCAGGAAGCACTCTTAGTTCAAAACGATTTCACATTATCTTCACCCCATGAGTGAGTTAAGTCATTGTCCTAACTGTGATGAAAAGCTAAAAGGTGTTCTGGTAAGCAATCGATTACTCTCAGAAGGTCAGGTGGCCTTTATCAATGAGTTTGGATCTCAGAGATACAAACATCTTTGTGAAAAGTGTACAAAAGCCCCACTTTCAGAAGCACTAGAAGCATACAAGACCTTACAAAAAGAGCTAAAGCCCATCATCAGGGATTATAAACTGGCATTTCCCATACTCACATTAGACACAGTACCTGGATGGAAGTATAGACCCATAGAGATGGCGTATGCACAGAAATACTATAGAAAGTCTGCCGATGAAGCTGTATCGTGGTGCTACGAAAAACTGAGAACAAAGATATTTCAAAGCGGAGGTAACGCTTTGCTAGGCTCTTCAGTAAGGTTTACGTTGGATGCTCATTATCGTGCAGTTGCAGTCTCTGGGACAATTGTTCAAGTCGAAAATCTATCTAATCACGGCGAGCTATACGAACCACTAAAAATGAATCGATTCGAATTCAATCAAAAGGTAGCCAGATTGGATAATAATGCAGAGTCTTTCAAAAAGCTATATCAATTACACAGTAGACTATCGTGATGATGAGATTAGTATATTTTCTACTTATAATGATGATCTCTTGTGCATCATGCGGTGACCGATCCTTGGTGACAGTCTCCGATGTGGTTGATGATCATTCTATTCCAAAAGATGAAGATAGTCTTCCTAGCAGATGGGAACTATTTGGTGCTTACTCCAACAATGAAATTCTAATTGTGTATGATGCAAAAGATGAAGAAATCTCGAAACAGTATGAAATCCTGATTTCAGATTTCACAGCAAACCTACCGCCTCAACTTCTAGAACGATTCACAATTAACTTCAAAAATGTAAATGAAGTCACGCCAAACCAGCTGAGCAACAAGATCGTGTATATGACTGGTGTATTCGAAGATCACCCAGCTGTAAACAGCCTTAGTGATATGCTTCCGTTTTCAAACGGGTCAGATTCTTTCTCATTTAACAATCAAGAATATAGTTCACCAGAAGATGTTATAGTAATACAGAACTTCCCAAACCCTAACCAATCGCGGTTACCATTTTCACTTGTCACTGGTAATGGAGAAGAAGCTGTATTGTCAGTATTTACAGACATGTTAGCGGATGGAGCGCGATTCTTTAGAAATAGTTTTGACTATTCCATTTACAATAATGGATCAAGATTAATGATGGGTGCTTTTGATAACAACTGGCAAATAGATGAAGATCAAATATTTAAATTTCCGTCAATCAAAGAACCAGTTCTTTCAAGTAAGCACTTGGATGTGTATTCGCAAAGTATAAACTTAACCAAAGAGCAACTTAGAACTTTATCGGAGAAAATTGAAAATAGAATATCTTCTATCAAGGAGTTCTTAGACAGCAACAAAGAGATTCAAAGATTCAACTACTATATCTATCAAAGCGCTGAGGAAAAGGGATTGCAAGAACTCAACTCACAGCAAGCACATGTCAATTATAGCACAAATAGCATCCACACTGTTATCAATGAAAAGTATAAAGACAACTTTATAGAAAGAGAAAATAGATATGTTATCAGAAGCCTTCTTGGAGAATCATCTAATCAAGTATTAGAAGACGGTTTAGCGATCAGTTTCACAGATAGTTGGCAGAGCAAAGGTTATCTGTATTGGGCAGCGCGATTAGCAGAATCAGGAAATGCCTTAACACTTAAAGAACTTACTAACGATCAACTGCGCAATCAAGAATCTCCACTGATCGTAGAGTGCATGGCGGGAGTTCTTACAGATTTCTTAATCAAACAATGGGGTAAAGACATCTTTCTGAAGAAATATAGCTCTTGGAACCCAACCGCTCAAGATCTAGCTGATTTAACCTCTCATTGGGATAGCTATCTCAACAGCCTCATACTCTCCCACCCCAAACAAACGAGAACTACCAATACCGGACTAGGGCTCAAAGGCTTCAACTTCGCACATGAAGGCTATCGGATCTATAATGGGTATATGTCTAAACTAGCAACCCAAGCCATCCAAAAGCAGGTAGACATAGGTAGTAATGCTATAGCGATAGTACCTTATTCTTACATGAGGGACGATCAAAAGCCCATACCTCTACCAATTCTACAAAGTCCTGGTCAAGAAAATGACGAAGGTGTCATCCACTCGGCTTACGAAGCCAAGGAAAGAGGTATGAAAACCATGCTTAAGCCCCAGATATGGCTAAGCAATGCATGGCCAGGAAGTATAGAAATGAAAAGTGAGGAGGATTGGAAGTTATTCTACAGCTACTACCATAAGTGGATCAGACACTATGCCTTACTTGCCGAGATACATGGGATTGATATGCTGAGTGTTGGTGTTGAGTTTGTGAAGTCTACGTTAGCCCATGAAGACGAATGGAGAAAGATCATCAGGAGCGTAAGAGGGCTTTATAGCGGTCAGATCACCTATTCTGCGAATTGGGGTGATGAATTTGAGAAACTTGCGTTTGGAGACGCGTTGGATTTCATTGGCATCAATTGTTACTATCCGCTCAGTAAAAAGAACGAAGTATCTGATGCGGAGTTACGGCGAAATTTTGAGCGAATAAAAGATCAGATCAAGACTGTCTACCAAAAGTATCAGAAGCCCATCGTATTCACAGAAATCGGTTTCAGAAGTATCAATACACCTTGGAAGAATCCGCATGCTGAAGGAGATGACTCTTTCAATGAACAGCATCAAGCTCGATGCTACAAAGTTATCTTAGAAGGTATCCAAGATGAAGAGTGGTGTGGAGGCATCCTTTGGTGGAAATATCCTTCATATCTCAACTATGGAGGAAGTGAGAACAATTCTTTCACACCTCATAATAAGCTTGCCGAACAAACTGTTCAGAAGTACTTTACGCGCGCAAAAGCCCAGCAGTAAACTAGTTTTAGCATCTATCATATCTACAACTGATTATATAATCAATACATGAGATGATAGAATACTAATGCAAACCCCCATTGTTAATAACATTCAATACATAGATCGATAAATTTTATACTTTTATAAAATGTGGAACAAATAGTTTCACATGCATCATACCATGAAACGCCTTCTGTAATGCTCTGCCGTCACGCTACAACTGAGACTTGTAGTCGTAGGGATGAACCAAAGCCGTAGGCTGAGGTATTTTCACTTGCCAAGAATATGAGATTTGCAGTTGGACGTTTTGTGGATGATGATTATTCCCGTCGCTCCTGTAGAAGTTTGATTCTTTTACTTCTAGGAGTATTAGATCCAGTTGATGTCTTTAAAACGCCTAAGTTAACTCAACCAAGCAGCCTTCCATATCTTATCCTAATTATCTGATGTCGGCCCCACCTGTCATATAGTTAAATCCTTATATGAAGAGAACTTAAGCCAGAATTATTGATTACTATTGGATATGTCCTGGAAAGACTATGTGATGATAGCTGCATGCCTGCTCATCTCGAATGCCCTGATGGCAGCATGTCCTACTGTAGATATTACATATACCACGCAGGCCCAAGTAGATTCATTTAGAATCAATTATCCCGACTGCACCATCTTGGGGCATTCTTTCTTTTTGCAGGGTCCGAATATAAACAACATGGATAGCCTCATCTCTATCGAGCAGATGGAGGATGCCTTTAACTTGAGCGCCACATCTATCACAGATATGTCGGGTTTAGACAATGTCACCTTTATAAGAGAGGCATTCATCTTTAATAATAACAGCTTGATTAATCTAGCTGGTTGGGATAACATCACCAGATTTAATCTATTGTGGATTCAGGGTAACAACTCACTGAATTCGTTAGCTAACTTATCAAGCTTGACAGACATCGTTCGTCGCTTCATCCTTTCGACGTTGCCTTCCCTTACTGATCTTACTGGACTTGAAAGTTTGGTAACTGTGGGAGATGGTGCGACAACAGATAGGCTCCAGATCAATGACCTAGACAACCTTACAAATCTAACGGGACTTAATAGCTTACAAGTTATAGACGGTAATCTCCAGATAACACTCAATCAAAACCTATCTGACCTTACCGGCTTAGATGCTCTCCAAAGAGTAGAAGGTGTCATGACGATTCGGGATAATGACTTCTTGAACAGCATGGACGGCTTAGTCATGTTAGATAGTATTGGAGTGACAATCATAGAAAGCAATGCCGTCATGGACGACCTTGAAGGGCTAGATAATATCTCCCATATAGGCAGACTTAGTGTAACAAACAGTTTGTCACTTACGAGTTTAGAAGGTCTTGATACTTCCGTAAATATTGATGAGATGCACCTCTCTAATATCGGTCTTACAAATCTTTCAGGGCTAGAAGGTATCACGCAGATCGATGAACTCGAGATAACAAACAATAGCTCACTCGTAGACCTCCAAGGATTATCAAATCTCGGTTTTGTAAAATCGTGTATCATCAGCAATAATCCTGAGCTAGCGACTTTTAGTGGTCTAGTCAATCTTACCATGATAGAAGATGAGATGATCATCACCAACAATCCAAAACTGACTTCTATCATTGATCTGGGTGCGATTACTATTATACCCTCCATCGGCATTCAAATCTCGAATAATACAATCCTCTCCTTATGTGCAGCATCTGGACTTTGTGCTCTTACCAATCTCGACCCGGCTCTCGTCGATGTTAGTAATAATGCTCCACTTTGCATGACCACAGCAGATATAGAAACAATATGTGGATGTCCGACTGCAGAAGCATATTTTCAAGATAATGATGGTGATGGATATGGAGATAATACAGATCCATCTGTCACATATTGTCCAGGTAGTGTGCCGGCTAATCACGTGACCAACAACTTCGACTGTAGTGACATGAATCCTAATGACGAGACACTTGTGCTCACTGGTACCATTTCTACTTCAGGAGATCATCGCGGCATACTGACACTATCTTCATCTAGCTATTTGGATAGTAGCGCTGACATTCTATTTCAAGCGGGTACGTCTATAGATTTGAATGAAGACTTTGAAGTTGAGTTAGGAACAATCCTAGAAGCTCAGATCGATTCTTGCGGCACTTTCGGGCAGTAGCAACTACCTTTTCACGTACCCATCAATCACACCAAATAACTCATCCACACCATCCTTGAGTGGTATGATCACAGGTATCTGAAGTTGATCTTCCAGACGCTTAGCATGTCCTTCGATGACGTCTAATTCTAATGACTGATTATAAAGAGTTAGTGCAAGCACTTCACTACCATAGTGTCTAATAAGATCTATCTCTTCTTCAGCTGATGGTAAGAAAGCTTTCAAGTTTTCATAGCCTTCGAAAAACTCTCGCTCTGGAGCTATCTGAAGGATCGTTCCTTTGGCGTTCCCTGATACTAGAAATTCACTGCCTCCTGGACCTGAAGGATTACGAAGAGAGGACTGACCTTCTAGTAGAATGAGATCTGGTTGTTGCTCTTTATCACAAGAAACAATAGCATGCTCGATCTCTCCTGAGATAAAGTCATTCAAAGTAGAGTCGAAGATGAAGCCGTGAGGATATCCTTGCATCCATCCTGTCTGCCCCGTATAAATCATCTCGGTTTTGAGTTCTTTGCGATTACACATCTCGTGGATCATCCCGCAGGTTGTGCGTTTGCCGAGAGCACAGTCTACTCCGAGTACGGCGAGTACTTTCGCATTAACATCATAGATGCTGCCATGCCAGAAGTGCAGATCTCTTACCTTCTTAGGTTTTCGTATATCGGTGAGCACTACTCCTCTTTCTTTCGCAAGTGGACCAACCACAGGATGATCTACTAGGTAATCATGAAGACCATTGATTACATCGCAGTTGTGATAGATAGCCTCTGTGATATCAGGTATAAAGTCATCAGGTAAGATGCCACCGTGTGTAGCAACGCCGATCACTAAAGCATCAACCGCTTCTTGCCCAGCTTGGGCATAGTAGGCGGCGACTGACTCCATAACAGGTATACCGAGATGCTTTCCATCCATAACCTCACCAGCATCACTTCCCACATGTTTGCGATCGATCACAGCGACAACGTCATACCTTCCGCTATACCGTAGTAGGCCATGACAAGTCTTGGCATGAATGTTATCTAGGTTGTCATGGGTGAGGACAAGAGCTCGTTGTTTCTTCATAGTCTTCTTTCAGCAGTAAGATCGAATGGACCCTACTTTCATACTCTATATGAATATAAAGATTAGTCTATAAATTCTTTAATGCTACGCCTAAACCCGGTTGATCAAGAAGTGGATAGAGCACACCTTTCTCTAGTCTAAATCCACCATCAGCTACATCTTTAGCAAGATCAAAACTTCCATCGAGATCTAGGTACTTTGTAGCAGGACTTGCTAGCGCTGCATTCAGTGAGGCACTGATGCTGATGACACTCTCATCCATACAACCCCACATCAGCGGGATGGATGCAGTCTTGGCTACATCAGCTATGCGGAGTGCTTCTGTGATGCCACCGCACTTCATCAACTTGATATTATAGATACCAAATGCACGTCCAATATTGAGCAGTCGGATAGCATCATGATGCTTGTGGAGATCTTCATCAGCAGCGCATAGCTCTCTAATATTCTTATCTAATCTCAGCATGTCATCGACGATAGCAGGCTTCATCGGTTGTTCATAAAACTCAACATTTGCGGAAGCGGTCTCCTTAAGATATCTGCCAAAAGTCTCAACTGTATATCCTTGATTAGCATCCACTCTGATGAGCATGTCTTTGCCTACAGCTTCACGGAGCTTCACTGTCCTTTCGATGTCTTCTTCTATCGACTGTCCTATCTTCAGCTTGATGATATGAAAGTCTCGATCTCGATATTCGATGCCTTCTTCCATTGTTTCTTCTAGTGACTTGATACCGATGGTGATCGAAGTGGCTATCGGTCTGTGTACGACGCCGAGATACTTACCGAGTGATATGCCGAGATGCTTACACCACAGATCATGTAAGGCCATGTCAAGGGCTGCCAAGAGAGCGGGTTGTTTTGGATAGCGCTCGGCACATGAAGCGATGATAGAACGAAACTCACGGATATCTTGACCTACCAAAAGCTCTTCTAGCTCCGGCACCCTAGACTGACAGTCAGCATCCATGATCTCGCCAGTGACATGTTCTGAAGAGCTGCCAGCACCTAGGCCATACTGCCCTTCTTCGGCTTCGATCTTGACAAACATATTCTGGACACTATCGTGCATGACATAGGTAACCGCATATGGTCTTGTCAGGTCCATATCTTCTTTCCAGTACTTTACTGCTTTGATCTTCAGCTGCATCTATCCTTTGAATTTCTTCTTTGAAAACTGAGCAAGCTCTGCTCCAGTATCGGCCATATCTGTATTAGCATTGCTCTCGATCTCGAGTCCTGCTTCAAGCGTAGTCGCATATCCTTGATCATAGAGAGACTTGATACGTGCTATGGCTTCGGCACTATTAGCACTGATCTCTTCTGCTATCTTATCGACTTCTTCTGTCAGTGACGCTTTTGCAAATGATCGATTGACCAGTCCGATTCTCTCTGCTTCTGGGCCGCGTACTCTCATCGCTCTAAAGCTGAGCTCCTTGGCCTTCACAAGACCTACTTGTCGTGCTAAGCGCTGTGTCATGCCCCACTGTGGGATGATGGCCCACTTCGTATGTGTATCTCCAAACTGAGTTTCATCATCACAGAACATAAGGTCAAAACAAAGCATAAACTCCAGCGCTCCGGTGAAGCAAAACCCATGTACTTGAGCTATCAATACCTGCGGCATAGAAGCTATAAGTCTCGGTAGTTCTTTACCCATCTCCATAAATGGTGCTCCCTTCTGAAAGTCTGCTGGCTCCGTTGTCTTCAGATCTACACCTGCAGAAAAAGCGCGGCCCACACCAGACACGATAACTACGCGGATGGATGAGTCGGCACGTATTTCCGTAAGGGCGTCGATCAATGCTTTTAACATAATCGGGTTAATCGCATTGAGACTATCAGGTCGATTCAACTTGAGGTGTACAACCTGACCTTTTACTTCTTTGATAAGTGTACTTTCCATAGATGAGGAAAGGTAAGAATATCACGATTATCTACGGCTCATATCTCCCTTATAGTTCCTGAGGATGGAAGGATAGAGTTACTAGGCATGCTGAGGCTGGAAGCCAACAGCAACAGGCATATCTGAAAGCCTATAGCTACACTATGTTCTTGGAGGTCTCTGGATATCTGAAGTTGGGCCTTCAGCAAACACTGCGTTCTTGTAGGCCTCTGGCCTCAAGAATGACGGAAGCCTTAAATTCGCTCTTCTATAAAGGCATCTTTGGCGAAGTCCGCTCGGATCTCACTAAGTACGCTTTCCGCTTCCTGACTATCACAGACTACATATACACCTACTTGAGTTGACCTTGAAAACCGCTTCGTATAGACATCAAAGCCTTGAACTTCAAGCCGATATTTGAGTTGATCGATATTCTTCTGTTCCTTGTATAGGCCTACTGAGATGTGACATGTCCTATCGCTTTTAGGTGATTCGCCCAGAACAGGTGGAGCTTTTGTTACTACTTCTTCTTTCACAACTTCGACCTCCTTTTCATCACTCGTTAGAGTCATCTTATCGCCTAAGTCTGACATGTCTTCTGTCATGTCATCCATCTTATCTTCGACCTTATCAGCCATATCACCAACTGACTCACTTACTTCTTTCACCATCGTAGATGCGGTCGTGGCTACCCCTGCAGCGCCGGCTTTCATATCATGAGAAGCTTCAGCTATTTTATCCTTCGTAGTTTCATAAGCATCAGAGACCTTCTCGCTGACTTGACCTATCTTATTATCCAGCTGATCTCTAGCGGGAAGCGCTTTGACTACATCGCTATCGGTATGATATCCATCAAGTAGACTGTCTTTTACTATAGTATCACGTGAGTAGATAGGAGCTCCCTCAGGCGTATCCACTTGAACCTCGGCCGAAACGATCTCTTCAAGATCTGACTGTCCTCCATAAGTGGTATACCACAAGAATGCGCCTGCAAGAAGGATGACGCCAAGAGCGATATAAAAGTCGCTTCTTTCTTTCTTATCAGTTAGTATATCTGGTTGGCTCACGTATATTATTTGACTACAAGTTAGGACGCATTTCTTTTACAAAGATACTGAGTCACTCAAAATATGGAACAGTGCTCGCATAGCAGGCTATCTTTGGATCTCTTCTATATCAACAGGTGCATGAGTCTCTATCTCGGGTTGTATGACCTCCGAAGCTTGATCACTATGATAACCGTGTTTTGGATCTATGATTTCCACCTCTTCTACTATATCACTTTCGTAAATAGGCGCAGTCTCCGGTATTTCTTCTGAGATCTTGGTTACTAAGTTATCTCCTAACTCTAGGTCTACTTGATCACCCAAAGTCGAATAGTATAACATAGCACCTGCAAGTAGGATAACTCCAAGAGCGATATAGAAATCACTTCTTTCTTTCTTATCAGTTAGTATATCTGGTTGGCTCATTTTTTCTTGTAATGACTTTTAAGACGTAGATCTATGAAAAAGATACAGTCTCAGCTTAATTTAATGATCCGTACTTGATGAATCTTTAGTGCTTATATTCTTCTAACAAGATGATACCAGCCTCCACTGCTAGATTAAGTCTATTTTCTCGTGGCGGGATAGGACAGTTATATCCATCTGTATAAGCACAGTATGGATGGTATGATTGATTAAAGTCGAGTATCATCGTATCACCTTCTGGGATTAAGAGATCGATGTATCGACCTCCTCCATATGTTTGATGACCATTAGTCTGATCTTGAAATGGCAGGAAGAGGCGGTTGCGATAGAGCGGATTTCTTAGGTTATCCTTGTTCTGCAGTAACGTAAGCTCTTGAGACTTCCCATCCAACTCAAATCTCAAAATGGCAAATCGCCTATACTCTGGTGTCTTGGTGCCTGAAGTGGGTATCTCAAAGAAAGGTTCACCCTTTAGTCTTTGTACTTGTGCAACAACACGATAGTCAAAGTTGACAGGAAAAAACTTGTGCTCTTTAAAGGAAGTAGCTTTCTCTTTGAGTGGAGAGGTGGTTGGGTTCTGATAGAAATGATTGAGATCTTCTTGGAAAGAGATGATCTCGGTTAAAGCCTCGTCTTGCTGATCTATTGATTTACTAGTGGAGCATGATAAAAGCACCACAACTATAACGAATATCATATATCTCATGGATCAAAATTCT
>CAZXIE010000063.1:0-20486 GCA_964640065.1 uncultured Saprospiraceae bacterium | reverse complement strand
CACTAGAAATCAAGAGAACGATCGTACTCACAAAGAAAATCTGAGGAAGGTCAAACTCTAACCAATTACCAGAAGCACGTCTTACCAAATATGCTGACGTAAAAGCCCCAAACATCATTGTGATGCTCGCCATAGCAATCCAAAGAGCAAACTTCAATGGATGTATACGATTAGTGGTACGCTCGTATCTTCTCGGTGTCGTCATCGCTTCCATCCTTAGATTTTATCAATGATCAGTACCAGCATCGCTACTGGTAAGTAAATTAAAGATCCAAACATCAAGCGCTTAGCTGCTGACATATCGAACTTGCGATAAAAGATAACTGCTGTCCACGTATAGATAGCTCCTAATAAGATGAGTACTGCTCCTGAAAAGTATCCCGTCATCTGCGTATACATCATCACTACAGCTAGTATGATAAGACTAAAGGCATAGCATATAGAACTTGTACCAATCGAGCGATCGATCCTACCCTCTTGAGAAGGAACAAACTTAAATCCTGCTTTATCGTAATCTTGGAAACCAAGAAATCCAATTGCCCAAAAGTGGGGATACTGCCATGCAAACTGTAGCATGAATAACGCCAACGCTAACCAAGTAATCGAACCTGTAAAGGCAACAACACCTATCAACATCGGCATAGCTCCTGCTACTGCACCTACAAAAACTGCAGCTCTTGAATATCTCTTCATAGGAGTATATACAAACGCATATGTCATGAATGCTAGCATACCAAGAAAGGCAGTTAGCATATTAAAGAAAGCTAACGCTGTTACTCCTAGTAGACAAAGGAACCCTGCAAACAACACACCATGTGACATGGTCATTCTTCCAGCAGCTATCGGTCTGTCCTGAGTTCTAGTCATCATCTTATCGTAGTCCTTCTCTAGTACTTCGTTCAGAGCATTAGAGGCGCCAGCGACGCCAAATCCACCTATAGCTAGAAGGATCAGATCCATCATCTGATAGGACAGACTAGATGCTACTAAAAAGGAACCAAGAGCTGTGAAGACGACTAAACTCGTCAACCTCATCTTGATCAGCTTCAAGTAATCATCAAAGCCAGCAGTGACTAACTGCCAAAATGATAAAGAGCGTGTTTTACTTCTTGAGTTCATTAGTGATTATGCTCTTCTAATTTTTCTGCTTCCGTCAAAGGAGCTATCTGTGGTATGAAGTCATTACCATTCTTACCATAGTCGTACGCCCATCTGTGAACTGTCGGTATGTTACCTTCCCAGTTACCGTGACCTGCATGTATAGGAGTTGTCCACTCAAGCGTAGTTGCTTTCCATGGATTCTTAGTCGTCTGTTTTCTACCCTTATTCTGACTCCAGAAGAAGTTGATGATAAAGAGTATCTGGGCTCCAAATACAATTATGGCTGCAACTGTGATAAACTGGTTCATAGTCGTAAACTGTCCGAAAGCTTCGAAGCCGTCAAACTTATAGTATCGTCTCGGCACACCCGCCATACCGATATAGTGCATCGGCCAGAAGATCGCATATGCTCCAACAAGCGTTACCCAGAAGTGTATCTTTCCTAATGTCTCATTCATGAATCTCCCGAACATCTTTGGATACCAGTGGTAGATACCTGCGAACATCCCAAACATCGCGGCTACACCCATCACAATATGGAAGTGTGCAACTACGAAGTAAGTATCGTGCATCTGAATATCGATAGCTGAGTTCCCTAAAAAGATACCGGTAAGTCCTCCTGATATAAAGAGAGACACAAATCCTATCGCGAAGAGCATGGGCGTATTGAGCCGTATGTTACCGCCCCACAAGGTGGTAATCCAGTTAAACACTTTAACCGCCGATGGAACAGCGATGATCAATGTGAAGATCACAAAGAAGTTAGATAAGAATGGATTCACTCCAGACATAAACATGTGGTGTGCCCAAACTATAAAGCTCAAGAAGGCAATCGCTAAGATCGAATAGACCATGGCCTTATATCCAAAGATCGGCTTACGTGCATGTACTGACAGCACTTCTGACACGATACCCATCGCTGGTAGTATGATAATATATACTTCAGGGTGCCCAAGAAACCAGAACAAGTGCTGGTAAAGGATAGGACTTCCTCCTGCAAAATCTAAAGCTTGTCCTTGTATGAAGATATCACTGAGATAGAAACTAGTACCTAGCCCCCTATCAAACATCAACAAGAAGAATCCTGACACCAATACTGGAAAAGAAAGTAGCCCTATAATGGCTGTTACAAAAAATGCCCATATCGTAAGCGGCATTCTCCATAGTGACATTCCCTTAGTTCTCAGATTCAATACAGTCGTTATATAATTGATTCCTCCAAGTAAAACGGATACTACGAAGAGTGTTAAACTAACTATCCATAAGGTCATCCCTGCTCCTGACCCCGAGGAAGCCTGGGGTAAGGCACTTAAAGGAGGATAGGCAGTCCATCCTCCAGAGAAAGGTCCCGTACTCAAGAAGAGCGAATAGAACATGACTGCTCCAGACATAAAGAAGAACCAATAGGAAAGCATGTTCAAGAATGGCGAAGCCATATCTCTTGCACCTAGCTGTAGCGGTATCAAGAGGTTACTAAAAGTTCCACTCAATCCTGCCGTCAGTACAAAGAAGACTATGATCGTCCCATGCATCGTCACGAGTGCATAATAGAACTGTGGATCTATACTACCTACACCTGTTTCACTAATCATGATCCACTTCCCGATCAACGGTTGTAACCACGAATAATCCTCAGCAGGAAATCCTAACTGAAGACGGAATATGATTGACATAGCACCTCCAACGAAAGCCCAGAACATACCCGTTATCAAGAACTGTCTCGCAATGATCTTATGATCCATGCTGAAGATGTACTTGAAGATGAAGTTCGTCTGGTACTTATCACCATGATGATGCTCGTGAAAATGATCATCAAAACCTTGCTCTTTTATGAGCTGCTCCTCGTTGTACTTTACTATTTCTGCCATAGTACTGACCTTTAAATATTTTGAGAAATGATGCGCATTTCGATTCTGCGATTATTTTGACGTCCCTCTACCGTTTCATTCGTATCGGCAGGCTGAGAAGATCCACGACCTACGGTTTGGATCCTACTTGCTTGGATACGATTAGCTGTCAGGTAATTCACGACTGAATTAGCTCGCGCTTCTGACAGTAACTGATTTGCCTGGTCATCACCAGTGCTATCAGTATGTCCCGAGATCTCTACAGATACATCGCTGTAATCTTTCAAGATTTTCACAAGGCTCTCTAATTCAAAATTCGAATCATCTTCCAAGTTCGCAGATCCCGTAGCAAAGAATAAATTCTTTAGTCGGATCGTCGCCTCAGAAGGATCATCAAGTATAAGTGCAGACTCGAAGTCAGTAGTTAGTTCTCTTTCTCTTGCCTCAGCTTCATAACCTAGGATTCTGCCAAAAGGATCATCCTCTGTTCCACGGATATTTGTTTTATAGTAAGAACTCTGTTCTGCGAACCACTTTTCGTATTCTTCTTCAGAAACAATCCTCACAACTCTTTTCATACTGTAGTGCCCCTTACCACATAATTCGGCACACGCTAATTCATAATCGAAGAGTTCCCATCGCTTTGGCCCCGTAGGATCTTCAGCATCGTATGGCACTTGCCACTCCGGATACTCACTCAATCTCTCTCTATATTCTTCAGTGGTTGTCACTGGCGTAAATATGAAATACGTCGGAAGACCTGGTATCGCATCCATCTTAACACGGAAGTGCGGTAGATAAAAGTTGTGCAATACGTCTTTAGCCGTAATCCTTACTCTTATTTGCTTTCCAACAGGAAGGACTAATTGATCAGAATGAAAGTCATCTATATTCTTAGGATCCGTCCAATCCTGACCAATAGGGTTAGACGCATTATTGATCAGTTTATAATTCTTTGTACCAAGCTTTCCATCTGGACCAGGATATCTAAGATCCCAAGCGAACTGCCAACCCGTTGCTTCTACTTCGATATATTCGTCATCAGGTCCAACATCAGGCATGATGTCATTCCAAGCAACAAGGCCTTGAACCACCAAGACAACCATCACTACTGCTGGTACTGCCGTCCATATCAACTCAAGCTTAGTACTGTGCGCAAAAAATGTACCCACACGACCTGCCTGTCTTCTGTATTTATAGGCAAACCAGAAAAGAGCGATATGCGTAAGTACAAATACGATACCTGTGAAGAAAAGTGTAACATTGAACAAGCCATCTATCGAGCCTCCATGTGCTGAGGCAGACACGTGAGGACCATAGCCTAACATGTCATTCTTGTAGTAGATCGATGAGATCACACAGGCCACAAGGAAGACAACCATAAAGACCATCAGCCAAAATGCTTGAGCGTTGTTAGCTCTTTGTTCGGTTTCTTCAACACCTCTTATCCGAGCAGTTAACTCAGACACCTTTCCTATCTGGACCGCGATGATCCCGATAAGTAAGATTATGCCGACTATAAGTAATCCTGTCATTAGATATTATTCTTTATACGTGGTGGTGTAAGCTTTCTGATAAATATGGATCATTTTTCGCCACAAGGTTTGCCTTACTGAGACTAACGTAGATCACATATAAGAACAAACTCAAGAAACCGATCATCGTACCGAGTTCTATAAACCCTGGCATACTAAACCCTGCTTCGAAAGTAGATACTGCTCCATGCGCGACATCTGCACCATGTCCTGCCGCAGCCTCTGCATGGTGTCCTGCTTCCGCAGCATGATGACCCGCCTCACCCGCATGGTGTCCGGCATCACTATGACCGTGGGCATCTCCATGTCCATGACCACCGATCTCATGAGCTGTATGTAGTGCTCCTGGCTTAATCATCAAGAAGAAGTCCATCCAGTGTCCAAAGATGACGATCAATGCAACTGTAATGAGTGATCCAAATTTTCTCTTAGTATCATTTCTCATCAAGATGAAAAATGGTATCAGGAAGTTGATCGCCAAGTTGGCATAAAACAAGACTGGATATTGATCCTGTCGAGTATTAAAGTAGACCGTCTCTTCACCATTGTTAGAGTACCAAATCAACATATATTGTGAGAACCATAAGTAGGTCCAAAATATCGAAAATGCAAACATGAACTTTCCAAGATCATGGAAGTGCTCAGTTGATACATTAGGATAGTATCCTAATGATTTTAAAAAGACGAGTACGAGGATCGTCATAGCAATCATAGAAACAAAAAGACTTGCTCCACTATACCATGCGAATAGTGTGCTGTACCAGTGCGCATCTATACTCATCACCCACTGCCAGAACACAAGACAAGTAGAGAAACCTACAATAGGTAAAAATCCAGCTGTCCAGTATCTCGTCTTAATATGTAAAGAGAAGTCTTTGACTCCGCCTTGAGAATCTTCCGATACAGAAAGGCTTCTCAATTTTCGAGCGAATAAGTACCAGACTCCTACCAAGACAACACTGACGATATACCAGCCTTTGTTAAGGAAAGAGGATTTGTGCTGTAGGATTTTATCGGCTTCCACAGACGAACTATCCGCCCAGTGATACATGTGATGCCATCCAAAGACTAACCCAAGAGCTATGATGGCCATCAGGATCAGCCCCACTCCTAAGAACATACTCATCGCCTCCCACACTCTTTTGAACTGTACGTGCCATCCTGCCCAAGCAGTATTGCATATAGAGTAAAAGAAGATAGCCATCAATGCTATCCCAGTAAAGAAAACTGAGTTATGAAGGAAGTTCGTCCAGAATCTCATGTGATGACCAGTGTCATCCAGAAACCATGATAGCACGAGACATAAGAGACCTATCCCCATTCCTGCGAAGAGGAGTGTCCTTTGTCTTCCCGGTATACTATATGTATTCATTGATTAGTTCTTCTCTCTTATTATTTAATGATCATCATCGTGGCTATGGTCATCATCGTGCCCATGTCCGTCATCGTGCCCGTGGTCATCATCATGATTATCATGCTCTGTACCATCCGTATGACTATGTCCTCCTTCATCTACCATCACTACTTCTTCAGCTTTTACACCAGCAGGACGATCTATATCATTCAGCGTATTCAATACTTGATTGTACTCTACTTTTAATTCTTTTGCTTGAAGTGATCTTATATAATGGATTACTTGCCATCTCTCTTCATAAGAAAGCTTGTCCTTATAAGCTCCCATCTTATTTTTCCCGTAGTAGATCGCATGGTAATATCTTCCGTTAGAAGAACTGATGAACTCAGGAAGTAACATATTAGCCGGTATCACTGGATATGGACTTCCATCTCTAGCAAGATGACCAGCACCATCTCCTTTCGCCCCATGACAGATGCCACAGAATATCGTGTAGAGATCTTTACCTACAGCCAATCCTGACTCTGTGATCGGATAAGGATTATTAATGACTTCTGCTATAGCTCTTTCTCTTTCTGCATCATTGTCCCCATAGTAATACGGAACTGCACCGTTAGGAGCAAAAGCTATCGATGATTCTGTTGGAGCTACACCTCCTGCATTACCACGCGCTATCGTGCCTGATACAGGTTCGCGTGGCTTTGCATATGAGTAATACTCATCTTCCGTGCCCCAGGTATTCTGATAGTAGTAGTTATAGTGATTAGCCTCGTATGCTATGGAGTGTCCCATATCTGGCATGTACTCACTACCTGTGCTATTTACACCAGGTTGTTGGCAAGCCATAAAGAGTGCCACAACTACATAAAGAGCGAGATATCTGATATTTGATTTTATGCTTTTCATGTCTTGTGGATTAGATGTTCTTTTTGTCAACTAAAGAAGCACCTGTCTTCTCAAAAAATGATTTGGCCTGACCTTCTTCCACACTATGTGTATCAAAGGCGATACAGAACTTATCATCACTGATACGCTCATGTAATATTGGGTTATTCACACCTGGACCTTGACCGTTGATGATGTAAAAAGTAACGGTCATACCAACTGCCGCAAAAAGTACCGTCAACTCAAAGGTGATCGGTATAAAAGCTGGTACTGACCAATAAGGCTTACCTCCAAATATGATCGGCCAGTCTTTAGTAAAGATCCACGTCATGCCTAGAAATGCTGTAAGCGTCCCAAGAGCTCCGTAGATAAATCCTGCGATGTGAAGTCTTGATTCTTCTAGCCCAAGTATCGGATCTAGCCCGTGAACTGGAAAAGGACTGTACACATCGTATATATCCATGTGATCACTATTTGCGGAAGCGACCGCCGATAGAAGATCTGTCTCATCATCATAGAGACCGTAGATAATTTCTTTGTTATAGCTACCCATGATTAGTGATGACTTTCTGAGTGATGATCATCGTGACCGTGATGATCCGTTACATATTCTTTACCCTGTACCACAGCTTCTTGGTACTCTTCCATCACATGCTCGTGATGCTCTGTATTAGGTCGTAAGTACTGATCTCCTGCTGACTTGAGGATAGATTTTACCTCAGCTATAGCTACCACTGGTGCCACTCTCGTAAATAAGAGGAAGAGTGTAAAAAACAAGCCAAAGGTTCCTACAAAGATGCCTATCTCGACCCATGTAGGAACGTAGTATGACCAACTTGATGGTAGGTAATCGCGCGCAAGCGTAGTTGCGATAATTACGAATCTCTCAAACCACATACCGATATTGATAAATATCGACATAAAGAATGTCCACCATAAGCTCCTCCTGATCTTCTCAGACCAGAATACCTGCGGTGAAAGAACATTACAAAACATCATACCGAAGTAGGACCAATAGTATGGACCGAGTGCTCTGTTAAAGAAGGCAAACTGCTCATAGATATATCCTGAGTACCATGCGATAAATAGCTCCGTCAAATACGCAACTCCTACTATCGTACCAGTCACAAGGATCACCTTGTTCATCGACTCGATGTGTCCTATTGTGATATACTCTTCTAGTTTCAGCACCTTCCGAGTGATCAACATCAGTGTCTGTACCATCGCAAATCCTGAGAACACCGCACCTGCTACGAAGTATGGTGGAAATATCGTTGTATGCCATCCAGGTATAACTGAAGTGGCGAAATCAAAACTTACTATCGTGTGTACAGAAAGTACAAGAGGTGTCGCTAGTCCTGCAAGTACAAGAGACAATGCCTCCCATCTCTGCCAGTGCTTTGCTGATCCAGTCCATCCAAAACTGAGGAAACTATAAACTCTTTTTCTGATGCCCGTAGCTCTATCTCTTATGGTAGCAAAATCAGGTACAAGACCCGTATACCAGAAAAGAACAGATACTGTCAAGTAAGTACTGATCGCAAATACATCCCAAAGTAGTGGTGAGTTAAAGTTAGGCCATAGAGATCCTCGTGTATTAGGATAAGGGAAGATGAATATCGCTAACCAGATCCTTCCCATGTGTATCAATGGGAAAAGACCTGCGCACATCACCGCGAAGATGGTCATCGCCTCTGCTGCCCTATTCACACCAGTTCTCCACTTCTGTCTAAAGAGTAAAAGGATGGCTGATATCAGCGTACCTGCGTGTCCTATCCCGATCCACCAAACGAAGTTGGTGATATCCCAACCCCAGCCTATGGTTCTGTTAAGATCCCATGTACCGATGCCATGCCAAACCGTCCAAAGAATACAGAAGATCCCAAAGAGCAATACATGTACTGAAATCAAAAAACAGATCAACCATAACTTCCCAGGAGCTTGCTCTGTAGACCTCGTAAGGTCGACAGTGATGTCGTGATACGACTTACTCCCTTGTATTAGTGGTTCTCGTAGTGGACTTACTGTTGCACTCATATTATCAGTAGCTTAAAGTCTTATGCGTCAAGTGATTCGTCTCTGTTGTTCACTTTCATAGTGTACTGTACAGACGATCTCACATTAATCTCTTCTAAAACAATCATATTAAGCGGTGACTCAAACTTCTTGTGTAATTCACCTTTCTTATTATTTCTATCACCAAATGTGATCGCACCCGTCGGACATGCTGTCTGACATGCCGTTTTCACATCGTGGTCTTGTAACTGTCTCTTCTCCACCTTGGCAGTGAGTTTTCCTGACTGTATACGCTGTACACAGAAACTACACTTCTCGATGACTCCTCTAGATCTCACGGTTACATCCGGATTCAAGACCATACGAGTGAGGTTATCCGCACCATAAGGAACATCCTCGTCAGCCACTTTCACTTGGTTAGCTGGGAACAAATCAGCAGTGGTATAATCCAACCAGTTGAACCTTCTGACCTTATAAGGGCAGTTGTTAGCACAGTATCTCGTACCGATACATCTGTTATAAGTCATCTGGTTAAGACCTTCAGAACTGTGGTTCGTTGCGTTTACAGGACAGACATTCTCACAAGGAGCATTATCACAGTGCTGACACATCATTGGTTGATATACCACGTTCGGATTATCAACATCACCGTAGTAGTATCTATCGATGCGTAACCAAGTCATCTCTTGATGTCTTGATACTTGCTTCTTACCTACGACAGGTACATTATTCTCTGCCATACAAGACACCGTACATGCTCCACATCCTGTACATGCATTCAGATCGATGTGCATACCCCAGTGATGGCCTTGGCTATATTTCTCAGCTACGTACTCGTTATATGGATAGAGTGTCTCTTTATTCAGACCTTCATGATGCTCACGCTCATGAACTAGATCTTCTACCGCTTCTTCTAAGTGATCAACATGTGCATGGCGGATGATAGATCTCTCTACAAGAGAGCCTTGGAAGCCAGCGAATATGTTACCATATCCTGGTGCCAATGTCGTCTCATCAGCATTGATCGTCTCTCCTTTTTTATCCTCAGCGGTCACACCCATCGTATGGTGATACTGAACTGCCGCGAAGTGGTCTTCTTCTCCTTTCTTTCTTGAAACACTTACATCTGAAGAGTAGTATTGTGTTCTACCGTTAGCAACTGGTATAGTCGGATTCAGATCGACTCCTGCTGCAGTGGCACATTCACCTCCTGCGGTTCTTCCGTATCCAAAAGCAACTGCAACAGTCCCAGGCATCTGGCCAAACTGCTGTATGACTGGTAGTCTATAAGTTGTACCTGAGATAGTCACATCGACTAAGTCTCCATCCTTCAGGCCATTGAGTCCTTTGAATTTTCTGACTCCATCAAACCCAACTGGTACGGCTAGATAGTTACCCCATGCACATCGAGTCACAGGATCTGGCATCTCTTGTAACCATGGGTTATTACTATACTGTCCATTACCTATAGTGATAGGCTCGTAAAACTGGATCTCAAGCTTGTCTTCGCCTTCTCCTCTTGCAGGTCTTGAGATACCACTCATGACTGAGATAGCATCTACTGATGACTTACTTACATCTATGCTGCTTGCTGTGCTTCCGTGAAAGATACCATCATGTAGTGCCTTATCCCAAAATGCCTGAAAGCTGATATAGTCAGATTGGTTAGAGAAATAAGAGTTTCTCCAACTAGACTGTAGATAGTTATAATATGGTTGCTCTGCTGCCTCGTCATATGCTTCACTTCCTGCCCAGACCAACATCGTTTCTCCAGACTGACGAGTATCGAACAGTGGAGATATAGTAGGCTGTATTAATGAGATATGCCCTTGCTTAGGCTCTGCATCTCCCCACGATTCTAAAGTGTGGTGCAGTGGTGCTACGATATCACAGATAGCAGTCGTCTCTCCAGCCGTATAAGAAAGTGCAATCTTGTTTTTGACATTCTCGAGTGCATCTTTCAAACCAGCTATATTGCTGTATTCGAAGATTGGGTTACAATCACGTACGATAACAGTATCTACTTGACCGCTTTTTATTTCATTTACGAGAGTGGCAAGACCTGCTTCATCTCCTTGGCGTTGTAGAGAAGCGCTATCGAAGGAAAGTGTACTTCCGTAGTTACCCAAGTTAAGGTTCAGAGCATTCACAAGTTGTTGCTCTGCCGGATTGTTAGAGCCACTGACTATCAATGACTTGCCTTTAGCCCGTGTAAGTTGGCTAGCTAGTTTTTTAAGTGCTGACTCTGCTTTGGCATCTAAGCCTCCTGAGCTCGCACCTGTCCCCATCACTTGCTGATATAAGTATGCGATCGCCGCTCCTTGTTGTGAAGGCTTCACTAAGATGCGGTTATCAGCATTAGAGCCAGTAACTGACATGTGAGCTTCTACTTGTACATGCTTACTCATGTGAGCGTGATGTACATCGTCTATCTTTCTTCCTTTTGCATAGTCATGCGCGAACTCGATCGGAGAGATCCAAGTACCCAAAAAGTCAGCATTGAAACTGACGATGTAATCTGCTTTATCAAAGTGATAATTAGGGATGATTCTCTGACCAAAAGTAGAAGCATTAGCAGCTAGAAGAGCTGCAGCTGATACGGGATCATATGTCACGACCTTGGCTGCAGGATATCTTGTAGCGAAAGCATTGATTGCTTTCTTTTCAGTCGGGCTAAGGATCGTATGTGTAAGGATTCTTATGCCACGAGAAGTAGCTAGTCTTCCTTTTACTTCTGTGTCTAGATCCGCCCAGGATACAGCTTCTCCGCCGATACTTGGCTTCTTGATTCTATTCACATCGTAAAGCGAAAGTACTGAGGCTTGTGCTCTAGCTGATGTTCCACCTTTTGTGATATCTGAGAGGCTATTACCTTCTATCTTGATCGGTCTACCCTCTCTTGTTTTCACAAGAATAGAGCAGTAGTCACCACCATTCACAAAAGATGAAGCGTAGTAATTAGCTACACCAGGTACGATCTCTTCTGGCTTTACCACATATGGTATCGCTCTCTTTACAGGGATGTCGCATCCAGCAGCTACTGTAGCCGCTCCAAGACCAAATCCCATCATTTTGAGAAAGTCTCTTCGCTTGCCTCCTAGGGATGATGCAGCTTCCTCATCACCTAATGCCTCAACGAGTGAAGGTTGCTGTAGTTCGTTTTGAGCTTCTTGGATAAAAGACTCTTCTCTTGCGAGGTCTCTTTCTCCTATCCAGATGCCGCTAACTTTCTTGTCCATATATTATAATGGGTTCGTCGTTGTTGATATTAGTAATGACACTTTTGACATTCAAGCCCTCCGATGTCCTCTACTGTTACTTTCTCTTTATCTCCAGAAGCTAGTTGAGCATGATATGTCTCATAGCTTGCGTAGTATTCGTTATCCTCGAACTGTACTTCCGTCTGACGGTGACAGTTGATACACCAGCCCATACTGAGCGGTGAATGCTGATACACCACTTCCATCTCCTCAACCTTACCATGACAATCTTGACACTCTATCTGTCCAGCAACAACATGCTGAGCATGATTAAAGTAGACGTGATCTGGTAGGTTATGTATACGTGTCCATTCTATAGGACCGTAGATCTTCTTCTTCTGATCATTAGTTAGTGAGGAGACTAAGTCAGCCCATTGTTCATTGACTATCCTCTCTCCTTTCCTATCAAGTTGCGTAAGCCCAGTAGACTCTAAGTAATTATCGGATATCCACTTTGTGTAAATGTCTTTGATCGCTTCTCTATCGAGATTCTCATAGTTCTCTATGTAAGCTCCTGTCGCTGGATCATACCCTACCGATGCATATATCTTAGTTAACTCTGCTGTCCCGTACTGAGATCCGACTTGTATAGCACTGTGGCAGTTCATACAAGTATTGGCTGCAGGTATCACGGAGTGCTTAGATCTTCTTGCTCCATCGTGGCAGTACTCACAGTCTATCTGATTTTCTCCAGCGTGTGTGGCGTGAGAGAACTTGATGGGTTGATCCGGCTCGTAGTTTTGCTGACGTCCGAGAGCTATAGCATTATTGACTGTATGATAACCTCCGAAGATGACTGCTGCGAAGATTAGGAAGGATACATTTTGTTTTGAGAATACTCTTTTCAGCAGAGGTCGCTCGATAACTGTGCGACCTTCTCCAGCTGCAGCTGCTTTATCAAGGCTTCCTATCGTACGAGTAAGGATGAGTGCTAGAGCTCCGAGTACTGAGAATAATACCCAGTAGAGCCAGTTATAGTTTGTTTCTTGGGCGGCTACTCCAGGCCCACCGCCTGTTGCCTCTTTAGGAACTTCCGTGAATTTCTCATTGATATATAGAAGGACTGAGGCTATCTCATCATCAGTAAGATTGGGGAAGGCCGTCATCACTGATTTGTTATTATCCTCATATACTTGAACTGCTCGAGGATGACCTGTCGCAATCAACTTCTGGCTATTGCGGATCCAAGCGTATAGATCTTCTTGAGGATATTCTCCCCATCTTTCTTCTGCACCACCTAGAGCAGGTCCCGTTGCTGCAGTTTTCATATCAGTGGAGTGACATGAACCACAGTAGTTCCTGAAGGTAGTTTTTCCAGCATCGGCACTAGGCTGTGCGCCTAGCGAAAACACAGAAAGTAGGAAGACAGAAATGATAAGGAAGCTGCCCGATGATTTTATCATTTTTCCCCTTTTATGCATATAAATTTGAGTAATACGACTCGATTTTCGACGCAAAAGTACTTTACCAACCATATATATTACAATATAAGCCTGAGCCCAATCTTATTAAGATCTAATACAAATAATCAAACTGAAACCTCCGCTTTTATATGTGGATGAGGGTCATATTCTATCAACTCAAAATCCTCATAAGTGAAGTCTTCTATATTATCAATCCTAGGATTAATCTTCATCGTTGGGAGCGCTCTTGGAGTACGTGTCAATTGGAGTTTTGCTTGCTCCAAGTGATTATTATACAAGTGCACATCTCCGAAGCTATGTACGAACTCTCCATACTCAAGATCACATACTTGAGCGACCATCATCGTGAGAAGTGCATAGGACGCTATATTAAATGGCACTCCTAAGAAAGTATCAGCTGATCTTTGATAAAGCTGACAACTTAACTTTCCATCTGCCACGTAAAACTGAAAGAGACAGTGGCAGGGCATCAATGCCATGTGCGGCAGATCAGATACATTCCAAGCACTGACGATGATACGTCGGGAGTTAGGATTGTTTTTAATAGTATCTACCACATCAGCTAACTGGTCGATGATCTCACCATCATGACTCTCCCACTTGCGCCATTGTTTTCCATATACTGGGCCTAGATCTCCTTGTTCGTCTGCCCATTCGTCCCAGATGCGAACTCTATTTTCTTTTAGATACTGGATGTTAGTTTCTCCTTTGATGAACCAGAGAAGTTCGTGGATGATAGATCTAAGATGGAGCTTCTTAGTTGTAACAATAGGAAAACCCTTACTGAGGTCAAATCTCATTTGATAGCCAAAGCAGCTTACAGTACCGGTACCGGTACGATCTCCCTTCTGAACACCATGATTGAGGATATGGTCTAGTAAGTCTAGGTATTGGCGCATTTCTCAGTTTGCTCAGCAAATATGAGGATTTATTGTCATATATCATGTGACACAGCACCCAATAAATCTTGTATATTTTAAAGTTTCTGTGTGATACATTTACGAAAGTGGAGAGTGAGCTTGCCAATAATCGCAACCTGTACTAATCTACCAATCTCTAAATTTATAAGTACATATATATATACTATGAAGTACCCTCATCTTTTAGCGCCTTTAGATCTTGGATTTACCACTCTAAAAAATCGCGTGTTGATGGGTTCGATGCATACCGGTCTTGAAGATATACCTGGCGGCATGCCACGGATGGCAAGGTTTTACGCCGAGAGAGCGAAAGGCCAGGCGGGTCTGATCGTGACTGGCGGTATAGCTCCTAGCGATGAGGGCAATGCCTTACCTGGCGGTAAGAGTATGAATACCGAAGAGGAAGCGGATAAGCACAAGATCGTGACGAAGGCAGTCCATGATGAAGGTGGAACGATATGTATGCAGATCCTCCATGTAGGTCGATATGGATATAGTCCAAGTAATGTCTCCGCAAGTGATACAAAGGCACCTATCACTCCATTTCCAGCAAAAGGACTTACGGCTGAGGGTGTCGAGCGGACCATCCAAGACTATGTGAATTGTGCTGCACTTGCTCAGCATGCAGGATATGACGGTGTAGAGATCATGGGTTCTGAAGGATACTTAATCAACCAGTTTATAGTGTCTAAGACTAACCGTCGAACAGATGAGTGGGGTGGCACTTACGTAAATAGGATAAAGTTCCCACTTGAAATAGTCCGTAGAACACGAGAACGAGTTGGCACCAACTTCATCATTATATATAGACTATCTATGCTGGACCTTGTTGCTGATGGCAGTAGCTGGGAGGAAGTAGTGCATCTCGCTAAAGAAATAGAGAAAGCCGGCGCCACTATCATCAATACGGGCATCGGATGGCACGAAGCACGCATACCTACTATCGCAACGATGGTTCCTAGAGGAGGATTTAAGTGGGTAACGAAACGTATGATGGGGGAAGTTAACATCCCTCTTGTCACCACTAATCGCTTCAACATGCCTGGCATATCTGAACAAGCTCTTGCAGAGGGGTGTGCGGATATGATCAGTATGGCTCGTCCATTTTTGGCTGATGAGAATATAGTCCTGAAGTCCATGGAAGGTCGTGAAGACGAAATCAATACGTGCATAGGATGTAACCAAGCATGCCTTGATCATACCTTTAATCTAAAAGTCTGCTCATGTCTTGTTAATCCGAGAGCATGCCATGAGACTGAACTGAACTACACACCTACAGATCAGAAAAAGAAGATAGCCGTAGTGGGCGCAGGTCCTGCAGGACTTGCCGCTGCGACCATCGCTGCCGAGAGAGGTCATCATGTGGATCTCTTTGAAGCTAGCAGTGAGATTGGTGGTCAGTTTAATATGGCAAAGAAGATACCGGGTAAGGAGGAGTTTTATGAAACTCTCAGATACTTCAAAAAGCAGATAGAGTTACACGGTGTTAATCTACACCTTAATAATAAGGTCTCCTCTGTTGATCTGATACAGGGCAGTTACGATGAAGTCCTACTCTGCACAGGTGTATCTCCAAGGGTACCACAGATACCTGGTATCGATCACCCAAAATCAGTGAGCTATACTGAGGTATTGCGTGAGAAGATCGAAATAGGTAAAAAGGTAGCTGTAGTCGGCGCTGGAGGCATAGGGTTTGACGTATGCGAATATTTAGCAACAGTAAAAGGTCACTCAACGGCCGTAAACATACCTGCCTTTATGGATGAATGGGGAGTTGATATGCAACATAAGACTCCGGGTAGCCTAAAGACAGCGGCTCCAGATCCTTCACCAAGAGAAATATACTTACTCAAGCGCTCAAAGGGCAAGCATGGAAAAGGGCTAGGCAAGACCACCGGATGGATCCATAGAAGTAGTCTTAAGATGAAGGATGTCAATATGATCAGCAATGTAACTTATGAGCGCATAGATGATGAGGGACTTCATCTAGATGTCGAGGGTACTAAGAAAGTACTTGATGTAGACCATGTAGTGATATGTGCTGGCCAGGAGCCATTGCGCGAGTTAGAGCAACCTCTAAAAGATGCAGGCATACATGTCCACTTGCTTGGAGGAGCTCATGAGGCAGCAGAGTTAGATGCGAAACGCGCTATCGATCAGGCGGCACGGCTTGTCGCGACTATATAGGGCAAACCCCTGATTGCTGTCGTCGCGACACTTTGACATTCATTTATTGTGATTTCTCAGAAAGTATGATCTTCGCGCAACCCTTCTTTTAAGAGGGCTGTAATGTTGAGTAGTGTGATAAACGTCAAATAAATAGGGAACTGGACCAAGAGATCACAGATATCATTGCTGGGTGCTGCAGAGAAGAACGATCTGCACAAAATCGACTATATCGTAAATACTATAGTTATGGTATGAGCATATGTTTTCGATATGTCACGAATGAGTCTGAGGCTATATCCATCATGAATAATGGATACCTCAAAATCTTCAAGAACATCCACAAGTACGATGATAGCTATGATTTTAAACCCTGGTTCAAAACCATTATGGTAAACACGGCTATTAACTACGTCAAGAAAATGAAGAAATACAAAGCAGAAATCAACCTAGAGGAAGCGGCAACATTCTCCACTTCTAACGATATACTGAGTAAGATATCGTTTAAAGAACTGCTGGGTACGATACAGACATTATCCATAGGTTATCGTACCGTTTTCAACATGTATGTTCTTGACGGATATAAACATGAAGAGATTGCTAATCAACTTGGGATAAGCGTTAATACATCTAAATCGAATCTTAGTAGAGCAAAATCCCGACTAAGAGAGATTATACAAGAAAAAATGGATATCAATGGCTAAGTGGCCTACAGATAAAGAACTTGAAGAAATCTATCGGAAAGGATCCGAGTTCCACGATTTTGAATTTCGCCCAGATGCTTGGGATGATATGGAGAAATTACTGGATAATGATAAGAAAAGACTTGGTGGTTGGTTGAGTATATCATTAGTCCTTGGACTGTTAGCATTATCTTATTTCTCTTACAATTACTTTAGTCAGAACAACACATCAAATCAGATAGAAGCTAAGGTAATTACAAATACTGCTACTGCAACTAATTCAATTTCTTCGACGACAACAATTGGAAACAAAAACAACTCTGTTCCTTCATCTGAAATTGAAAATTTCGATAACCAAAAAGCAATTTTAAATTCTAATCCGAGCACTGAAGAGACTAATTCAATCGCAAAAAATGCGAACAGCATCGATAATTTAGACGCTAATCAGTCAACAGGTAGCCGAAAAACAAGTGAAAGTCTCAATTTGAACTATACTAATAACAACAGGGTTCTTGCGTTAAGTCCGGAAGTTATAAATAACACAAGCACCATTCAAAACAATCTTGAAGTAGCTGCAAATAACGGAACGTCAACAAACAATAAGTCAAATTCAATTCTTGAAAAAACTGATAAACATTTTCAATCTCAACATACCTTACTTTCAACACTACCCTTTTCTAACGACCATAGCAATAAGCCAAGCTCACTAACAGGCAAGGCATATCATTTATATGTAATACCAAGTGTTGAAAAATCCATTAAAGATCAAGGCGAATCTTTCAAGAGGTTCTTTTTTGGAGTAACTACTGGAGTAGAAACTTCCTGGACACCCAATGGCGAGTTTAGTCAATTAGACTATAGCTTGGGCTTAAAATCATCTTATTTCGTATCTCCTAGATGGGGCATCAATGTAGGCGCTACTTACCAGCGTGATCAATTTGTGGCCGAGAAGGGGGATTACAGAGCCTCAGAGAGTTTCTGGAAGTCTAGGGGAGTTTCTTCTGCTCCAGAGTTTACACAAGCAAGGGGTAACATGTTAGAACTCAGTCTTGGCACATCCTACTCATTCAATAACAGGAATGAGAACGGATTCAGTGTAAGTGCTGATATAGGGAATACCTTTATGCTCAGCGAATGGTATGATTATAATTTCGCTGATGAATCTGAGAACTTCTCAAGTAACTGGAGTATGGAGAATCATTCCTTCTTGAGTGCTATCAATTTGAGTTCTAATTACAGAATTCATCTTTCTAACAACTTCTTATTCGAAGCAGGTCCATATTTGCGAATTCCACTATCAGGTGTAGGACATGGGAATACGAGACTGTCGTCTCTCGGACTTCGTGTAACAGTGGGTCTTAGCAAGTAAAATTGTCCCCCTCGCGACCAAAACAATTAAAGGGGACATAGAGAAATAAAAAACATAAGTTTTATCTAATTACGACGCAACCCTTTGGTTTAGGCTATTGTATTTGGAGTACTATGAAAGCTATGTTAAGGCTTTCATAATATACATATTCAACAAAAACAATATCCAAAACTATGAAGAACGTTTTTACTCTGAGTATGCTCCTTCTGAGCATGCTATATTCTAGTTTCAACATTGCTCAAGTAGCGATAAATGAAATATCAACAACAGGTGAAATAGAGATAATAAACACCTCTGGGAACACCGTGGATATTTCCTCTTTTTGGCTTTGCGATAGGCCTGGCTATGAGCAGATAAGCCGGTTAGATATCGTGTGTGGGTCAACTACATTAGAAGCTGGTGAGACTGTTACTGTGGCTACAAGCGCTATCAGCATCAGTGGCAGTGGTGATGAGCTCGCAATCTATACAACAACAGCTTTTGGCAATTCTGACGCCATAGTCGACTACGTCATATGGGGTGACCGTATGGGTAGCACTCGCGAACCAGTAGCTGTAAGTGCAGGTATCTGGACTGCGGATGATCGCGCTCCTGATTTTGCTAACACTTCCACTCTTAATTGGGACGGTCAAGGGGAAAATGCTGCTGCATGGTCAGCTGCTGCTCCAAGCATCTGCCCTATGGATGACAGTGGAGACATGACGGATGATGACGATGATTCTACAGGTGACGATGACATGTCAGACGACGATATGACTTGTGATGCTGCAGGAGGTACGCTTACAGGCGGACCATTTACTTTCACTGAAGTTGGTGATGGTACTCCTGATATGATTCAAGCAGGATCCATAACAGTTGATGGTCAAGCAGGTGAAAATTTCCAATGGGTTGTAACTGATGATGAAGGTTATATCCTTGGTCTTCCACCTATGCCGAGCGCAGTGGACTTCGATACTCCAGGCGCAGGTACTTGTTTGATTTGGCATCTGGCTTATACCGGTGAGATCACAGGTCTTGGTATGGGACTTAATGCTAGTAATATAGAAGGGTGTTTCTCTCTCTCTAACTCGGTATCAGTCATAAGATCTAATGCTAGCGGTTGTGATGCCAATGGTGGTGAATTATTTGGTGGGCCTTTCACTTTCGATGCTGTAGGTGATGGTACTCCGGATAACATCCCCGCGGGCTCCATAACTTCTGCTAATACAAATGGCGAAAACCTTGCTTGGGTAGTTACTGATAGCGAAGGTTATATCCTTGGTCTTCCACCTATGCCAAGTGCAGTCAACTTTGATAATCCTGGTGCAGGTACTTGCCTCATCTGGAGACTCGCCTCTATAGGTGAGCTTACCGGCGTAGGCATGGGACTTAATGCCAGTGATATACAAGGATGTTTCTCGCTCTCTAATCCTATAACAGTTGTAAGAAATAACGCTAGCGGTTGTGATGCTAATGGTGGTGAACTATTTGGCGGTCCTTTCACTTTCGACGCAGTCGGTGATGGTACTCCTGACAATATTCCAGAAGGAGCGATCACAGTGGCTAATACAAATGGTGAAAACTTCCAGTGGGTAGTTACTGATGACGAAGGTTACATCCTTGGTCTTCCTCCTACTCCTAGTGCTGTCAACTTTGACACTCCTGGTGCAGGTACTTGTTTAATATGGCACCTAGCTTATACCGGTGAGATCACAGGTGTAGGCATGGGATTAAATGCTGATAACATCCAAGGATGTTTCTCTCTATCTAACCCTGTAACAGTGGTTAGAAATAACGCTAGTGGTTGTGATGCCAATGGTGGTGAGCTTTTCGGCGGTCCTTTCACTTTCGACTCTGTTGGTGACGGTACTCCCGACAATATCCCGGCAGGTGCTATCACTTCTGTAAATACTAATGGAGAAAACTTCGCTTGGGTAGTTACTGATG
>CAZXIE010000062.1:0-20524 GCA_964640065.1 uncultured Saprospiraceae bacterium | reverse complement strand
AGAATATCGGATTTCGGCTCCGAGGGTTGGGGGTTCGAATCCTCCCGCGGTCACTAGTTGGTTATCCAACGTCTCTGACTTTAGCCTGATGAAGTCATTTATGCTCGCCTAATAGACCTATACCTAGCCACTCCCTCTAAATCAACCCACCAAAATCAATATTTCTGGGGATTGCTTATGTCAGACTTTATCATTCTTTTTGTATCTATGGTTAACCCTAGAAGAAGTGATTGAATCACTGGCTGTACAACTATGATCAAAAAATATCTGTTTTTCATTAGAGGAATAGCAGCTTTATTGCTCTGCATAACGCTATTACATCCTCTTTCAGCTCAAAAATCTTGGGGCGATATAAAGTCTGAGCTTCGCAAGCTAGACGGGGCCAGCTATATCTCAGTGGCCAGCGACTATGCTGAAGAATTGGCGCTTCGAAAGATGTACGAAGAGTCGTTTGATCTATTAAAAAAGAGTACAAAAAAGGCTAAAGCTGTTAGCCCGTCTGCATATATGGTGGTTCTTACTCATCGTGCAGAGGTCATCGCAGATTACTTTCCACGTTCTGATAATTATAACAAGGATCTGGTTGAGAGTCTAGATGAGATAGCAAAGTTGAATCCCCCCGATATGATCGTCGATAGAGTAGATATCATCTTGGAAGCTGCCATGAGAGATATCAAAGGAAAGTATACTCCCCAATTAGCTGCAATGAGGAAAGCTGTTGACAGTAATATAGCTCAGCGTAAAAACCAGGTAGTCACTGCACAGCAACAAGATCGGAATGAGGAAATCTTAAGCCTGAACAAAGAAGAGGCTTTCAATGAAATAGAGAAGCTGAAGTTCGAAAGACAACGTCTAGAGGGTTTACAAGTGAAGCTATCTGAGACTGTCCGTCTCAGTGAACGCCAATTGAGTCAGCGCACCAAGAAGATCAATCAGATGACTGCTGATGGGGCTGCTAAAGAAGCCTTGTTAGAGTATAATCTTCGCATGATAGACTCTCTAAGATTTGTAGCGGAGTTAGACTCCATCCATCTTATCAGTCAAGAAAGACTGATCAATGAACAAGAATCTGAAATCAAACTACAGAACTCCACTCTTCTCCTACAAGAGTCAGAGCTAAAGCTAAAGTCCTCGCGGCAGCGAGCATATGTGATTATGTCTATAGCGGGGTTGTTGATCGGAGGGTTTGCTACGTGGCTCTTTGTGATGGCCCGAAGAAATAACAAAGAGCTAGCTGCCAAGAATAAAGAGATCGAAGAGGAAAAGGAAAGGTCAGAAGAGCTACTTCTGAATATCCTGCCAAAGGACATAGCTTCAGAATTGAAGGAGCACGCCAAAGTACAGACGAGGAAGTTTGATGAGTGTACTGTTTGCTTTACAGACTTTATCAACTTTAGTCGCATCTCTCAGATCCTTTCTCCGGAAGAACTTATCTCAGCGTTAGATGACTGCTTTAAGGCTTTTGATGGAATTATATCTAAGTATAACGTGGAGAAAATAAAGACGATAGGAGACTCTTATATGTGCGCAGCCGGAGTGCCAATCTCTAATAAGTCCCATGCCACTGATGCCGTGAGGGCAGCTATAGAGATGGTAGCCTTTTTAGACAAGTGGAATGCGGAAAGAGAAAAGAAAGGTTTAATAAGATTTGATGCTCGTATAGGAATTCATACGGGTCCGATCATCGCTGGTGTCGTTGGCGTTAAGAAGTTTGCTTACGATATCTGGGGAGATACAGTCAATGTAGCAGCAAGGATGGAGAGCCAGTCTGAAGCTCAGAAAATCAATATCAGCCAATCCACCTACGATCTGATCAAAGAAGAATTCTCATGTGAGTCCCGTGGAAGTATGGACGTAAAGAATATGAGAGACCTTGAGATGTACTTTGTAGAAAAACAAAGACTTGTACCATCTCTTAACTAATCAATGAGTATTTACGTAAGTGGAAAGAGTGTGCTTTGAGCGAAATATTAGATAAAACCGTATGATCTGCTTACTCTTCGATCATTCTCAAAACTTTTGGCACTAAATGTGATGTTATATATTGACTAGCCTATACTAGACGGTATAGACATATGAGCTATAAGAAGACCATAGAAAAACTTTATAAGATCCTCGAGCAGGAGCTATCTCCCGATCTTACCTACCATGGCATCCATCATACGAGGGATGTACATCAGGTATGTCAGTTTTATATCAAGCACTTTGATATAAAGAAAAACGATGGCCAACTCTTAGAGGTAGCGGCTGTAGGTCATGATATCGGTTTTACGAAAGTATATGACAATCATGAACAGGCAAGTGCTGAGATAACTTCAGCGATCATGAATGACGAAGGATTTAATAAAAAAGAAATCCGAAAAGTAGAGAAGATGATCTTGGCTACCAAGATTCCTCAGAATCCTCAGACCTTTCTTTCTTCACTCTTATGTGATGCTGACTTAGATTATCTAGGTCGCGACGACTTTAAGAAGATAGGTGATACACTGAAGCAAGAGTGGGAAAACTATAATGTGTTTCCGAATCTCGATCAAAATTTTGATACGATTCAGATCGGATTTTTAAGAGGCCATAACTATCACACCGAATATGCTCAAGAGCATAGATCTCCCGTAAAGATCGCGCACATAGATCGACTCGAACAAGAAGAGTTTGATAGAAATCCTAAGAAATAACGCAGTAGTTAAGTCGGGTTTTTTAAATACTTCCAAACCTTATTAAGGATGGCCTTATAAGCTGTTTCTTGCGTAGCTCCCTTAGCAGAGCTTGCAGTTGCTATGGCCTCTGCGATCCCTGATTTAGAATTAGAAAGAGCTTCTACAAACTCGGCGAGAACGTGTTCGTCAGTGGCGATCAGGTTGCTGAATGAAGCCTTGTCGATCTTTAGAACAGTGCTATCAGTATTAGCTCGGATAGATGCAGATCTTAGTTCGCCCGTGAGAAGACTCATCTCGCCAAAGAAGTCACCTGCGTTTTTATCGGCTAAGTTGACTTCTCCTCCCTTATCAGTTCTCAGCAGTACACGGGTACTACCGTCGATCACCACAAACATCGAATCTCCCTTTCTTTCCTGCTCTACAATGAGATCATCTTTGGCATATCTGATGATTTGTCCGTTGGTAACGAGTTTTGAGATATTCTTCGGTTGCATGCCTTCGAGCCACTCGAGTTTGCTAAGGAAAGTAATGATCTGATCAGTATCAATCTTATTAACTTCTCCACCGTTATCTTCCAGCTGTATATGTTGTACTTCTGTGATCGGATAAGGTATCTTGATATTATGTCGATCAAGTTTGTACCAGAGTCTAGTTAAGACGACATCCTGTATCTGCATGATATCAGCATAATCATGTAGCCAGTACTTCATGCAGTATTTGATGCCGCTGTCGAGATAGTCCACTACAAAAGCACCAAGCCTAGTGTCGAGGTCTACTTCCTCGATCTCATTCATAAGATCTTCTAAGATCTTCTTCACTTTGTTAGGAGGATGAGAGTAGTCGAGGGCGATATAAAAGTTATGAACTTGTCTTCTGGTTGGCCGCGAGAAGTTGATGACCTTATCATCTGCAACAAAACTATTAGTCAGAGAGATTCTATGATTTTCTCGAGTAAGTATTGTTATGGATCTCCAGTTTTGACTGACTACTTTTCCTTCATGTCCACCGAGATTTACCCAGTCGTCTATGCTAAATGGTGATTCGACCTGAAGTGCAAATCCTGCAAAGAGATTACTAAGGGTACTTTGCAAGGCGAGACCGATAATAGCTGATAAAACCGTCGAAGTGACAAGAAGGCCATTGAGCTCCTGGTTAAATATAAGCTTCACGCCTGCTAAAAATGCAACTATGACAAGGATGACCGCTAGGATATTAAAAAGAAACCTAGGCACCTTCATGATATTTCTAGACCGTATCAAGGCATAGAAGACCCATAGAACGAATTGGACTACGGCATTGACGCCTAGGACTACTATAAGAAGAGTTGCTGCTTTGATGATATATGTATCATCTCCTTGAAAATCTGAAAATGGCGTCGGACTTATAAAGATCGTCGTTATCGCTATCCAGATGATGGCAGTAGTACTCGCTACAAGAGTCCTTCGATCATAAGGGATGCTAAGAGACTTCTTGAGGAAAAACAAGATGACTAATATCCCTACATATACTATGCAACTATAAAGGAGAAACTGTAGGGTCATGCGCTCATAGATATGAGAGGTACAAGTGATTGGATGGTGATGACAAGATAAGTATTATCATGAAGTTGTTCGAATGATAGCTAATCAGTATGTCCTTGTGTTAAGTTTCAAACATCAAGTATATCGAGAAAGAAGATATCCCGGATATGCGAATGATAATGGTTATCCACTAATGGAAAGTTAAAGTTGAAAATTATCTACCTGTTTACACAGTATGCGATTTTTATTCGCATTAATTCTTTCGTAATTATGAAGTAGGAAGTTTCCAATCTGAATCACTGACATCATGGTATCAACTTGTCGATACTCACTAAATCAGATCCAACTTAGTTAGTTTAGTAAAGTTGTGCAGAACCATGGCTCGGTTTTAAAATCCCGTTCATGTGACTTATAATTAAAATTATAATGACAGGATTTTTGGTCTAGGTCGAAGTCATAATCATTCACAACCAAGAGTTGCTTACTATGGGCAACTCTTTTTTATTTCAGTTCTGACTGAATAGATAAATCTATTGATCTTTTATATCTCTCAGAATCAAGACTTGATTATTTCTTCAGGCCTATCTCTCTTAACCTTTCGTCGAGATAACCACCTGCTGTTATAGGCTCGTATTGTATCGGACTCTCTGCAGTCACGCACTTATCAAGACAAGTCAAATCCATCTTCGCTACTGGATGCAAAAAGAATGGAATAGAAAGTCTTGGCTTGTGCCATTCTTCACGCGGAGGATTCACAACGCGATGAGTTGTAGATTTGAGATAATTATTGGTTAAGCGTTGGAGCATATCTCCGACATTGATAACGATCTCATCTTCTTCAGGTACTATCGCCAACCACTTATCTTGCTTGTTAAGAAGCTGTAGTCCTCCCGCAGAAGCACCTACCAAAAGAGTTATCAGATTAATATCTTCATGCTGCTCTGCTCTAACGGCACTTGCAGGTTCTTGTGTGATAGGTGGATAGTGGATCGCTCTCAGGATGCTCAGTCCATCGTGGATGCGCTTATCGAAGTAATCCTCTTCTAGATCCAAGTGGATAGCTATCGCCTTCAGTAACTGTGACCCTACAGATTCAAATGATTTGTAGAGCTCTTTGCCGAGTGCTGTGAACTCAGGAGCTTCGGTTACAGATACATTATCTGGATAAGCCTCCTTGAGAGGGTGATCACTTTTCACTTCCTGGCCGATCTGGAAAAACTCTTTCAAGTCGGCTACTTTGGCACCTTTAGCTTGCTCTTTTCCAAATGAAGTATATCCACGTTGACCTGCAAGACTAGGTATCTCATATTGTTTTTTAGTATCCGTTGGTAACCCAAAAAACTCTTTTGATCTTTTATAAAAATCATCGATAAGATCTTTAGAGATGCCGTGATTTTTTACACCTACAAAACCTATGTCATGAAAGGCATTTCCTAGCTGAGCTACAAATGCATCTCGTTCCTCAGGACTTCCATCAGTGAACTGATTTAGATCTACTACTGGGATCACTTTTTCTGACATGACAACTTATTTATGTTCTACAAATATCTTTCTTAATACTGACTTTTGAAAGCCTCAGTGCGGTGACACAATTTCTTTCACTTTCGTAAATGATCATTATTATCATCTTTGCTCAGCACTGACAAAATAATAGTCCTATGGTGAAAAAGCGAAACATTTGGATAGATACTGATGCAGGTACAGATGATGCTATAGCACTAATCATGGCCATGAAGCGAGATGATATACGTATAGTAGGTGTCAGTACTTCAGGAGGAAATGTGCCACTCTCCTGTGTAGTGCAAAATGTCCTATACATCAAAGAGTTATGCGACCATGGAGCTCCAGTATATGTTGGTGCTGCTCAACCTCTAGAACGTATACTCGATACAGCTGACTTTATACATGGTAAAGATGGGCTAGGAGATATCGGTCTTGACCTGCAAGGACGTATACCAGATAATGGTGAAGGTCACATTGAGTTAGTAAAAGCACTATCTACTTATGATAACCTTGAGGTTGTTTGTCTCGGACCGCTGACGAATATAGCCTTAGCAGAACAAGCTCAGCACGGATGCCTTGCAAAAGCAAAGACCATCTTTGTTATGGGTGGTCTCGTAGAACTTCCAGGTAATGTCACACCACTCGCCGAGTATAATATATGGGCAGACCCTGAAGCGGCTCAAGCCGTCCTTCATAACTTCAACAATGTGACGATGATAGGGTGGGATACCACCTTGAAGAGTGCTCCTATGTATGGGAAAGATATGGATGATATCAGAAAGATTGGGACGCCATTATCTTCATTTGCCATGGATATCCAGCAAGTGAGACTAGCATGGATGGAAGAAGCCAAGGAGGAGACATCGCTTTTATTAGCTGATGCACTTGCTATGGCCGTAGTAATCCAACCTAATTGTGTTACAGATCAAGCTACATATACCATGAAGGTCCTATCTGGATATGAGGATGACTCGAAGAGGGGATTTATAGAGTGTAAAAAGAGTGAAGAACTCTCTGCTGTCTTGCATGTTAGTGAGGTAGATAAAGACATTTACTTCCAACTAGTAAGAGATAGCCTATCCTGATGAATCGAACACTTCAAATTTTTTCAACAGATGAGTCTAAGGAGTATTATAGTGAGGAAGGATGTCACATCCTCGAAATACTAAATGATAGTTCTTCGCCAACGATCTCATTAGCAAGAGCTAGGGTGGAAGTAGGCCAAAAAACGCGACTGCATGCCTTATCCGATACTACAGAGATCTATTATCTGCTCCAAGGACAAGGAAAGGCTATAATCGGTGGGCAGTCTCGAGATCTGCGTATAGGGGATTGTGTTAGGATTGAGCCTGACGAAGATCAAAGCATCCAAAATATGGGAGATGAAGATTTGATTTTTCTCTGCATCTGCCATCCTCGATATAAGGAGGCTAACTATCACGATACTGAAAGCTAATGGAAGAAGTCCTACAGATATCTAAAGAAGGATCAGAACATATCCTACTGATGCATGCTAACGCATACACACCAGGGTGCTACTTAGCTATGACCAAAGACCTAGTGAAAGACCATAGTATCTCTGCTCCTTATCAGAGGCCAACTTGGAAGGGAAGTGATCCTAAGAGATTTTCTAAGTGGTCCATGTTAGCTGATGATATCATAACTCACTTAAGAGATACTCAGCAAGGGCCAGTCATAGGGATAGGTCACTCTATGGGAAGTGTGGCTCTATGGTGTGCTGCACAAAAGGAACCAAGTCTCTTTTCTAAGCTCATCCTTATAGAGCCCGTGATACTTCCGAAGAAGTTTGTTGTTTCTAATAGATTGACACCTTTTTGGTTCAAGAAGCGGTTTATACCTCTCATCAAGATAGCAGCTAATAGAACGAACCGATGGGAGAGCAAGGAAGATCTCAGAAGTTACTTGCTAAGCAAAAAAGTGTTTAAGAGATTTGACAAAGAAGTCCTAGAAGACTTTATTGATGATAGCTTCAGATATGAAGATGGAGTGACTTTAAAATACCCTCGAGCCTGGGAAGCCCGTATCTATGGCACCGCTCCTAATCTATGGGGTATGATGGACAACTTGCCTTGCCCGATGACAGTCATCAGAGCTGAGCATACTGATGTATTGTTTGAGCCAACTTGGCATAAACTACATGATAGGATGAAGCAAGCGAACCTAGTAGAGTTAAAAGGTGTAGGGCATCTAGCTCCCTTCGAAGATCCTAAACTGGTAAGCGATACAATCAAAAAGTATCTCTGAGCATTTACTATGAACCTTTCGAAGGACCTCCGGTTACCTCGCTACTGACTTTTCGTGTTTTTTTGAACGGTATATTCTTCAGTGCCTTTTTTAGTTTCTTACGATCTATTTTTTCTTTGACAAGAATGGTTTTGGTGATGGTGATAGGTGCTTCTTTTGCGATCGCTTTTGACTCAGAAGATAGTTGCTTGACTAACTCACTATTTTTAGAGCGAAGTGTTTTGACTTTTTGTTGACTCCTATGAAGTTTTTTCTTGAGTCTCTCTTTCTTTGAAAGAGGCTTGCTGGGACCTTCAGCGCCTGTCCGAACAGAGGCTTGCCATATTTTAGTTTGTTTTTGGTCTTGATGATCTGGAGAATTGGCACCAGCAATCTGCTGTATAGTGTCTCTACCTTTTTTCTTTTTTGCCTTCTTATCTATCTTAGAGACGATGGATACAGGCTGATTAGTAGATGAGAGTGCGCTGATGGTGATATCTTTCTTGGAAGTCTTTTGCACAGATTTTGAAGGAGACTTTTTAGACGCCTTTGGTTTTACAACTGCCTTTATTGGATTGCTTTGAGAAGATTTTAGCTGCTTTACTTCAGCAGTAAGCTCTGCGATCACACGATCCTTCATAGCTAACTCGTCACTGCTTCCTGAGATCTTAGTTTTCTTGTCTTGAAGCAAAAGATTATGAGCTTCATTCAGATGATAGATGTCTCTGTCTTTAGCTTCTATTCGATCGTTATATTCAGAAAATTTTCCTTCGTCATACCACCATCGCAGTATCCATCCCAGTATTAGGGTAATAACAGATATTACCCATGGGGCCAATTGACCAAAATCACCCATCTCTCAGAATTAAGTTAAACCGTTAAATATAGGCCAGACAGCATCTCATTATGGTTAAAATGACCTAGAGTTATCTCTCATTTGCTAAGTGATTGACGAAAACTAGAGTTTATGTTGTTGTATTTTCGTGCCGCTGCTCTCTAATGAGAATATTGCATAGGCTTATAGCTGTGCATGAGAGAGACATTTGCGTAAGCGATCTAACCATAGTGAATATCACACATAACAAAGTATTATAATTTGATCTTGATCCTATGATCTGGGCATTGTTTATCAGTATGATAGTCGTCTTCTTGGCGATAGACCTTGGCATCTTTAACCGAGATGCTCATGTCATATCTATGAAGGAAGCGAGTTACTGGACAGCACTTTGGGTGACGATAGCTTTATCATTTACAGCTGCTGTCTACTACATCTACACCCAAGGACTTGTGGCTAATCCTACTGATCTGACTCCGAGGGATGCTGCCATCAACTACGTGACGGGTTATCTCATAGAGCTATCACTGAGTATAGATAACATCTTCGTGATAGCTGTGATTTTTTCGTCTTTCAAGATCCCACTGAAGTATCAACATCGAGTACTCTTCTGGGGCATCTTGGGAGCTATTGTATTTCGAGCGTTGATGATTTTTTTTGGAGTTGTTCTGATCAATAGGGTCTCATGGATGATCTACGTCTTTGGCGTTTTTCTGATATATACTGCCTTTAAGATGCTTCGATCAGGTGATGGGGATTTTGATCCTAGAGAATCATGGATCTTCAAGCAGATCAGAAAGATCATGCCGATCACAAAGGATTTTGAAGGAGAGAAGTTTTTTGTAAAGAAGAAACATATCAGAGCCGCTACACCACTTTTTATAGCTCTCATGGTGATCGAAGTAACAGATGTCTTATTTGCATTAGACAGTGTGCCAGCTATCATAGCCATTACTTCAGATCCGTTTTTGGTATTCTCCTCTAATATCTTAGCGATACTAGGTCTACGATCGATGTACTTCTTCTTATCTAATATGCTTGAGAAATTCGTCTATCTGGAGTATAGCCTCATCGCGATATTGACTTTTGTGGGTATCAAGATGCTACTTTCACATGTGTATCACATCCCTAATCTGGTAAGTCTAGCATTCATCTTTTCATGTTTACTCTTTGGTATGTTAGCCTCACTTTTTGTTTCGAGTCAAAAGAAGAATTAGACCATCATCATCTCCTCTACGTAAGCCGGATCTAGATCTAAACTCGTAGTACCAAGTTTTCGATATCCTTCAGCCGTGATGGTATAATTGTCTTCTAGTCTAACACCACCTAGCTGTCTGTATCTGTCGAGTAGATCATAGTTGATGGTGTCGGTGTACATACCTTGACTCTTCCTGAGATCGATAAGCTCATTGATAAAGTAGATGCCCGGCTCTATGGTTAGTGCAAAACCAGTCTCTAATGCTCTACCCAGACGTAGAGACCTAAATCCGAATTCATCCCTCCTCTTGACATCTTCTGTATATCCGACTAAGTCCTCGCCAAGATTTTCCATATCATGGACATCTAGGCCGATCAAATGACCAAGGCCATGGGGAAAAAAGACGGTGTGCGCACCTTGTTGTACTGCTTCTGCAGGATCACCTTTCATGATGCCCAAAGAAGTTAGACCAGAAGCGATAGCCATGCAGGCAGCGTGATGCACATCCCTAAAAAGTACCCCAGGTTGTAACATGTCTACTGCACTTTGGTAAGCCTTCTGGACGATAGTGTAGATCTCTTTTTGTTGCGACGTCCACTGACCACTTACTGGCCATGTACGGGTGATATCACCCGCATAATGTAGATCGGATTCACATCCCATATCACATAAGATGAGATGCTCATCTGATAAGATGCGGTGATGATGATGATTATGAAGTACTTCTCCGCGTGTCGTGAGGATAGCTGGATAGGCAAGAGCAGTATCATAGCCGCAAGCGATATCACATCCCTTGCCGACTAGTACAGCTTCTGATATGCCTGCTTCAGTATGTCGCATAGCAGCTTTGTGCATCTCATAGGAGCGATCTACAGCTTGATCCATCTCAGCTAGTTCTGGGGCGGATTTGATATTTCGCTGAGCGATTACGCCAGTGATCAGCTTCTTGCTTGATTTATCGTGTATCTCACTAGCAGTCATGCCAGTTAAGGAGGAAAGTAATAGATTATGAACTCCGCGATAGGGAGGTAGATAATGAGCGTCCTTGAGCTCCTCAGTATATAACTCACTCAGTTTTTTAGTCCTCTCTATGCCAGATAATGAGGCCAGCTCGTGTATGCTTGGCTGAGGGCCGGTCCATACGACGTCATCGATAGACAGATCATCTCCAAAAAGAGTGTCGACTCCTTCATCGGCGTCTAAGACTAAGTGAAGATCTGCGCGATCGATACCAGTATAGTAAAGAAAGGAGCTATCCTGTCTGAAAGGATAATAGTTATCCTTATAATTCATAGGTGCTTGTCCATTTCCAAGAAGTAGTATCCTCCCTTTTCCTACATGCTGACGTAACTTTTCTCTTCTTTCTTTATAGGTCTGCCCAGTTAACATATAATCTATTTTCCTTGTGTATTAGACTTAGCGTAATTTAGCAATATTAAAAAGAGCACATCACATATCATCTTCCTAAGGGTCATGGCCCTACTGTTACTCTCCATAGTTGGTATGGAGATGGTAGGGCAAGGTTTATCTGCTGAGCAAGAGTTAGCGCTTCAGGCAGAGGACGCACGTCGAGAAGAAGTACAACGATACTTTGGATACGAGGACTTAGCGTATAGATATATCACGATTCCGTATGATATAACGATGCAGACTAATCAGCAAGGAAGGTTTGTTGATATCGGTTATGCTCTCTTTGCTTTGCTTCCTATAGCGCTGTTGATCTTTACCTACAAGAAAAAAAGACTCTTTTATACCATACTTACTTGCTCTACTCTCTATCTCTTCGTGTGCTACAGGTACAGCTACATAAGAGATAAGATGTCAGTTGCCTATAATCCTATATCTGATGACCTGAGCCAATCTGTGGCAGGCAAAAAAGGATGGGCTCAAGAGATCTTAGAGGTCTTATATAGGATTGGAGAATTTGTTACAGAACCGATTGTGTTAGTGATCGATCAGTTCACTGATATAAGAGATTCTGCTACATATCCTATCATCATAAGTCTGCTCTTGTTTGCACTAATTATGGTACTAAGGAAGAAAGTATCTCTTGTCAATGGTTTCTTATGGATACTTGGTAGTATCTACTTTTTTCTTTGGTGGATACTAAGTGGAGGTATCATCTGGTATGGATTACTGATGATACCACTTGGATATGTCCTGTTAGCTAAGGCGAATAGGTCTGTTGTGCCCTTACGTATTCAGCAATTAAGGTCTATAATCTTTATAGTTGTACTCGGGTCATATGCCTTATTAGCATACACGCTTAGAGTTTCTAATATCAATGTCTATCAAAAAGATTATCCGGATAATGGGATGTTGATTTCGGATCGTCGCACCTTCCCATATTTGATCGGTCAGGCGGATCGTCGTACGAGTCTTCAGCAACTCTCTCCCAATCTTCCTATAGCACTGGATAGAATCAATAGTGATTCAAGCATAGTCTATCAGATAGGCTCCTCGCTAAACTATGAGATCAATCAAAATCATAAGCGGGTATTTGAAGATAATTTATTGAGTTATTTCTTACATCTGACTGAACGATACCCAAGTAGGTCAGGCTTGACTAATTATTTTAAAAGTGTGGGTATCAAGTACTTTATTGTAGACTTGAGACTTCCGACTCTAGATCATACACCAGAAAAAACGCTGAGAGAAAAGTATAAAGTACTGATGTTCGGTTATCTCCGAAATAATGATGCTCTCGAATTAGTAGCCACTGATCAGGTGATCAGCATAGAGCAAGTCGATGGAACGAAGAGAGAGTTTCCTGGGGTGTTTGGTGATAAAATCATCACCCTTGGTTCCTACGCAGTCTTCGAGATAAAATAAAAAATGCCCACCCTTGTGGTAGCAAGAATGGGCACAACTACGTCGCGGTCAAATAAAAGTTCTATTGGTTTTTAGAGGGCCGTAGTTGAGTTGATGCTAGGGTCTCTAGCTGATGATGCGAGTTATCAACAAGTTCTTTTTTGAGTTGGGCATCTGACAGGCTTATGTAAGAAGCTTCGATGTAGAATTTGTCGCTATGGTTTTCTATAAAGTAGTCTGGGAGGTCCATAATCTTTCTTTTGACGAATCCTTCATTATCCAAGATTGCTACTATGGCTTGGTTTGCTTGGAAAACAATGACACGATCCATCGTAGGTGCTGTTGCCTCGTCTTGCGCAGTAAGCATAGAGCAGGCCGAGAATGAGATCAGAAGTAAGCATCTTTTTATGTTATTCATGGTTAGAGTATTTACGAAAGTGATGTAATATGTTATCTCCCGGCATATACTATCTCCTCATCTTTAGCTCTGATACTCAGCTGTATGATGTCATCATATGGCCGCAGTTCTTCTCGTATAATTGACTGAGTGATGTCTTCATCGGAGACACCAAAAGCCTTTAGCAATGCGATAATTTTTTCTACTCTTTGGGATGACAGATTACTCGATGTAGATCTGATAATAATATCCCGACCCTTACGACGATCATAACTTGTGGAGATCATCCGAATGTCTTCTCCGCCGTTTTCATCGATCACTAACTCTTCGTCTTGATAGACGATATATCGATCATCATCTGTATCCACTAGGGCGTATCCTAGTAACTCTAAGGTGTCTTTATTCTCTTGGAGAGTCATAACTGTATTTCTCTGAGTGCAGCTTGACATGAAGAGAGTCAATAGGATGCCGACGAAAAGTCTCATAGCTAGTAGGTATTCGGTTATTAATGATTACACTATCAAAAAACCGACTAAATCAGGTCTAGATTACTTGGGGTTTACGTGGATTCGTATCCAGAGAAACCCTATAATCCATCACATACGAAGTGGTACTGTCACTTATGAGAATTCATACAACAAGCTAAGCCCATCTGTGTTATTACTACATTAGCACTATCAATAACTAAACACCAGAGCATGCTATCCAAGAAGATGCAGGATGCACTTAATGCACAAGTCCTTATAGAAGCACAATCCTCCCAAGTATATCTCGCTATGGCCTCCTGGGCCGAGATACAACCGGGTATCGATAATGTCACCGCCTTCTTCTATCGTCACAGTGATGAAGAGAGGATGCATATGCTCAAGTTGGTACATTTTATCAATGAGAGAGGAGGATTTGCGATGATACCTGCTCTGGAGCAGCCGAAGCTGACGTATCCGTCGATCTCGCATGCTTTCAAGGAGCTACTAAATCATGAGATTATGGTCTCTGAGAGCATCAATAATCTCGTGGATATATCTCTTAAAGAGAAAGATTACGCTACCCATAATTTCCTACAGTGGTATGTCGCTGAGCAAATCGAAGAAGAAGCACTCGCTCGGATCTGTAACGATAAGCTTGAGTTAATCGGTGATGAAAAGAGTGGTCTTTATCTCTTTGATCAGGACATCCTCAATGTGAGCGTAGAGTCTCAAAACGAGTAGATCACTTTCGTAAATGTCGATAGCAGATACTCTTCTTGATTTCATATTATAAATAATTTCAATATGTAAGTGAGACCTGCTCACCTTCGTATCCTTGACCTAAAAAATAACTTTCCCAGCTGTCTGTGAGATGTATTATTGTCACAATTCGTGAATATTGGCATAATAGCACCTTGTATATATATATTCGCAGCACGTAATAAGAAGCAGCATGTTTGATTCACTCAGTGAAAAGCTAGATGGAGCCTTTAAGAACCTGAAAGGGGATGGCAAACTAACCGAGATTAATGTCGCCCAGTCGATCAAAGAGATACGACGTGCCTTAGTAGGAGCGGATGTAAACTACAAGATAGCCAAGGAGTTCACTGACAAGATCAAGGACAAGGCGATGGGACAGGCCAATGTCCTAACGTCTATCAAGCCTGGTGAGTTGATGGTCAAGATCGTCATGGACGAGATGACTGAACTCATGGGAGGTGAAGCAGTCGGCGTAGACCTCAATGGCAAGCCAACTGTGATACTCATCGCTGGTCTCCAAGGATCTGGTAAGACCACGTTTACTGGCAAGATCTCTAAGTGGCTCAAAGAAAAGAAAAACAAAAAAGTACTGGTTACTGCGTGTGATGTCTATCGCCCTGCTGCCATCGATCAGTTGACGGTACTCGCTGAGCAAGTCGGAGTCGATATCTATAAAGAACCTGAGAATAAGAATCCTGTAGAGATCGCCCAAAATGCTATCGTACATGCCGTGGATAATAAACTCGATGTAGTCATAGTCGATACAGCTGGACGTCTAGCTGTTGATGAAGAGATGATGAACGAGATCGCTGCTATCAAAGATGGTATCGATCCTAATGAGACCCTCTTTGTAGTCGACTCTATGACTGGGCAAGATGCGGTGAATACTGCCAAAGCCTTTAACGAGCGCATAGATTACACAGGAGTCGTACTTACCAAGTTAGACGGTGATACGCGAGGTGGTGCTGCTTTATCTGTGAAGTATACTGTCGGAAAGCCAATCAAGTTCATCAGTACTGGAGAGAAGATGGATCAGCTGGATATGTTCTATCCAGAGCGGATGGCACAGAGGATCCTCGGGATGGGAGATATCGTGTCCTTTGTTGAGCGAGCACAAGATCAGTTTGATGAAAAAGAAGCGGCTAAGCTTGAAAAGAAGATCAAAAAGAACAAGTTTGACTTCAATGACTTCCTCAAGCAGATCGACCAAATCAAGCGCATGGGAGACCTGAAGAGCTTGATGAACATGATCCCAGGTATGGGGAAGATGACCAAAAACTTAGATATTGATAACAATGCCTTTGCTAAGGTAGAGTCTATCATACAGTCCATGACTCCTCATGAGAGAGAGAACCCTGAGACACTTAACATGTCCCGTAAAAAAAGAATAGCAAGAGGATGTGGACGTAATATCCATGAGATCAATATGTTCATCAAGCAGTTTGATCAGATGAAAAAGATGATGCACATGATGAGCAAGGGTAACAACATGCAAAACATGATGCGGAACCTCCAGAATATGGGCGGAGGTAAAGGCATGGGATAGCCCATCCTCCTATCGCAAGAAATATTTAACTTCTTGCAACTTCAGAAATAATCGTAAGTTTTCTTTTCAAAGGATCAACTACTTGAAAGACCTTACGGATCTCGAGATTATGCAAAAAGTACAAGCTGGACACACGAGTCCGCTTGGTGAGCTTTATGAGCGTCATAAAGAAGGGCTCTTTGCATACTTCTATAGATGTTCTCGTGATCGTTACTTGAGTGAAGATCTAGTCCAGAATGTCTTTATCAAAGTCCTCAAGTACAAAGATCAATTTAAGGGTGCAGGAGCCTTTAACTATTGGTTGTATCGCATAGCACGTAATACTTGGCTTGATACTGTCAAAAAGAATGAACCTACACTTAGAGCAGTCCAGATAGATAACGATCGTCTCGAAGGAAGTTACTCGATGAAAGCAGCACATCTCATGAGCCAAGAAGATCAAAAACAAAAGTTGTCGAAGGCATTAGATATGATAAGTCATGATAAGAAAGATGCCATCATACTGAGTAGATATCATGGGCTTGACTATAAGACAATCGCAGAGATGTCGGACTGCACTGAGAATGCCATAAAATCTAGAGTCATGAGAGGACTCGCAGAAATCAGAGAGATAGTAAAAGCGAGTTGATGATGTACAAGTTGAATGATATGGAAGAATTAAAAGATTACGAGATAGAACTCGCTGAGATATTAGAAAGTAACATTTCACGGAAGGATGTTTTTGTAGAAAGATTACAAAGCCACCATAGTGATCACGCTCAAGATATCAAGGAGCTCTTCGAGACTTGGCAGGAACTACAAAACCTAGAGGTCCCTAAAGTAAGATCTGAGATGGATTCATCTTTCTATAGAATGTTGGATGCACTTCCAGCAGCCTCAACTTCAGTAGGCCCCCAACCGCGACAAGGGGAGGAACCTACTAAGATGAGGTGGTTGTCTCCGACACGCATAGCTATAGCCGCTACCTTTTTAATTGGCTTGATGGCAGGTCATCTCTTGGACTTTAGTAACTCAACGGATCGAGAAGAACAGTATGCCGCGCAGAGTGTCAAAAATGACCATGTCAAATTTGCATCCCTTGAAGAAACGCCTTCAGCACTGAGACGCATCAAGGGGATATATCAAGTTAGATCTCAGGACAATCCTGATATGAGAATCATAGATGCTCTTAATCAAGTTATACTTCACGATCCCAATATCAATGTCCGATTAACTGGTATAGAAACGATGGTGGCCTTTTCTCATATACCGGAAGCAAGAGCCTATCTCATAGAAGCTATACCTTACCAAGAATCACCTATCGTACAATTAGAATTAGCAGATGTGATGGCGGAGTTAGAAGAAAAGAATTCTGTAGACCAATGGAACGAACTACTTCAATCTGATAAAACTGATACTGAAACCCGTATTCATTTAAAAGAAAGTCTGAGAAAGATTTTATAAATAATCGATCATGAAAATTCTACTGACAAGTATACTGACTCTTGTAGTATCTATCGCTATATCACAATCTCATCAAGATGAGAAGAAGATGGTGATAGACGCGGCAAAGTATAGCGCCATACATGTTTATAATCATAAAGGTTTCGTCAAGGTGCGCGGAACCAATAATGAAACCGGACAAATATTGGTGAAAAGAAAATTGAAGGCAAGGACCAATAAAAAGATTCAAGAGGCGATATCCTTAGTCTATATAGACACTTTGGTCTTGGATAACATCTTGATAGTTTATATGCAATCTCCTTATCATACTTTGGAAGGTGATATTAATGATGATTATCTACATTACCATAGCGTTCAAAAATGGCATAACAATCGTGGTAGGAAGGGCATAGAATATAGCTTTGATCTTGATATAGGACTCCCGTCTTCTACTAATATAGTTGTAACTAACCATCATGGCTATATAAAGGTGCAAGACGTAAGTGGAGAATTAATGGCTGACGCACATCATAAGAACATAGATTTAGATCGAGTGTCTGATGTAAGATATGTGCATACCCATCACGGTGATATAGACATATCACTTGATAGAGTACCATCGGGAGATATGTCACTAGGATCGCACCATGGCGACATCAAAGTGTCTGTGCCTGGAGTGCCTTCTGCTCAAGTGACATTTGACAGTCATCATGGTAATTTTTATACAGACTTTGACTGGGAAACAGTGTTTGATGAATCAACCACTTCCAAAAAGACAAAGCATAAGACCAAGTACAAATTAGGAGAAAACACCGCCGTACAGATTGGAGCTGGTGCGCATAACATAAGCTATAGCACTCATCACGGCGATATGTTTTTAGTCCAATTATAAATTTGAAACTATGAGATCTATATATATTATTTTCCTCTTTGGATTTCTACATAGCACGGCGATTAGCTTGAGTGCTCAGTATGTAGAGACTGTAACTGTTCCTTTATCAGATCCTAGCGAGCAAGGGGAGCTCCGTCTTTATAATCATAATGGTGCCATCACCGTAGAAGGATATAATGGGGATGTTGTAGAGGTCAACATAAAATCCAAAGGAAATTCTAAAAAACAAAGTAGAAAACATCCCGGGCTAAGGGTGATACCAAAAAACACAATTGGGATATCCATCACTGAGGAGCGTAACGAAATTCACATCACATCTCCTAACAATAATAAAAGAGATTATCACATACGGGTGCCTTTTGGGTTTTCTCTACAGTTATCTACCCACAACGATGGGAAGATCGAAGTAAGTGATGTCATTGGTGAGTTAGAGATTAATACCCACCATAACGATATAGTACTAAGTAATATCGGAGGGTCAGTGATAGCCGACACCCATCACGGTAAGATCATTGTAACCATGTCTGAGATTTATTCTGATACTCCTATGGCATTCTCTTCGCATCACGGTAATATAGAAGTTTCATTTCCTGAAGCTCTTGATGCCATCTTGAAATTGAAAAGCTCTAAAGGCGATATCTATACTGATTTTGAAATGACAAGAGTCAATCAAAAATCGAAAGATGAAAAGACAGGTGCTATCCGTACTGTATACTTGGGCGGTTGGACCAAAGGCCAAGTAGGCAGTGGTGGACCAGAACTATTACTTAGTAGCTTCCACGGTGATATTATCGTACGGAAAAATTAGACCGTGTCTATACCAACATCTGTAAAGGATTCTCAAGATATGACTTGAGTGTCTTCAGATATGCCGCGCCTGTAGCTCCATCTACAACTCTATGATCACAAGATAGAGTCACTTTCATGATGTGTCCTACTTTGATCTCCCCATCAACTACGATAGGTGTTTTATCTATACCACCTACAGCCAGTATGCAAGAAGCCGGAGGATTGATAATCGCAGTAAACTCATCTATGCCAAACATCCCAAGATTAGATATAGTAAAGGTGTTGCCTTGCATCTCCTCTGGCTTGAGTCTTTTCTCACGTGCTCTACCTGCATACTCCTTCACTTCAGCATTGATGACTTGAAGAGGTTTGAGATCAGTATTTCGGATCACAGGTACAAGAAGACCGTCGTCGATAGCAACAGCAACTCCTACATCTATCTGACCATTGACGACAATTTTGTCGTCATGCCATGAGGCATTGATCATAGGGTGCTTTTTCAAGGCTAGAGCAGATGCTTTAACGATGATGTCATTGTAAGAGATCTTGACATCACCTCCAGCATTGATTGCTTTACGTGCATCTACAGATCTATCCATGTTGATCTTGATAGTGAGATAGAAATGTGGGGCTTGAAACTTACTTTCTCCTAATCTCTTCGCGATCGTCTTTCTCATCTGAGAAAGAGGAATTTCTCTAGTTTCACCAGTTGCCATCGCGGCATAAGAAACTCCTGCCGCAGCTACGGCTGCACCAGCACTACCTGTACCGCCAGAAGCGATAGCTGCCTCTATGTCTTTTTTAATGATTCTACCACCTTCTCCAGATCCAGTGATAGCCGCTAGATTGAGATTGTTCTCTTTAGCCATAGACTTGGCGAGAGGAGAAGCTTTTATTCTTCCGTCAGTTGTAGCAGCTGGAGCTGGTGTCGTCGCCGCCTGCGTAGACTGAGCAGCTGGAGCAGTAGCTGGTGTGACAGCAGGTGCACTTGCTTCTTCTTTTGCAGGTGCTGCACTAGGCGCAGACGAAGCATCTTCTTTGATCAGAGCTTCATAGTCTTCTCCTTCATCACCTATGACAGCGATGATGCCATCTACAGCAACAGGTCCTTCTTTTACACCGATGTACAACAGAGTGCCTTCATGAAAACTCTCCAGATCCATCGTAGCCTTATCCGTCTCTACCTCTGCTAAGATATCTCCCGGTGAGACTTTATCTCCTACATTCTTTAACCATCCGATGATGTTGCCTTCTTCCATTGTGTCACTAAGACGAGGCATTTTTATGATTTCCGCCATGGTATCATTTTCATTTATTGATGACTGTGGCAAAGTTAAAGATTAAGTACGACTTAAAGCATCGAGAGCACAGTCAGATTAAGGTTGAGATATGATAGAATTATTTAATGTTTAAAACACTTTTAATCAATACTTTAGAAAGGTGAAAAGGCCAACGTTTTCTTACATGTATCAGCATAATCAATC
>CAZXIE010000061.1:0-20575 GCA_964640065.1 uncultured Saprospiraceae bacterium | reverse complement strand
ACGCCAACCTTGTAACTCATCTGTAACTCGCGTAATTCATCTTTGTATCATAATCATTAAATAACAGGTTTTACAAATCATATACCATGGCAACATCTACAGCGAAAAAAACGAAAGCAAGAAAAGCTAAAGACAACAAGACTAATCTTAAGAACACTCTTAATGAGTTGAACTGTGTACTTATCGACACTTCTGAAGAACTAATCGACAATGCAGTAAAGACTGGTGAGAAGTACCAGAAGCTTTTTGCAAAAAGTGTCAAGAAGTCAGAGCCGATGATCGAAAAGAACGTAGATATCTTCTTCGATACAGTAGAAGGCATCTTAGATCAAGCTGAAGCTGGATCTGTAAGATTCAGAAAGTTAATCGGATGGAATGATAAGCTAGTTAGCAAGTGGAGAAAAAGAGCAGAGAAGAATATCACTGAGCTTAGAAAAGATGTAGAGGAAACTATCGAGACAGTTCAGACAGAGATCATCGATAGAATACCAGGCATGGAGCAGCCAGTAAAGAAGGCTACTTCTACAGCAAAGACTGCTGCTAAAAAAGCAACGAAGAAAGCGACTGCAACTGCGAAGAAAGCAACTGCAAGCGCGAAGAAAGTAGCTAAGAAGCCAGCAACTCGTGTAAGAGCAAAAAAAGGTCTTCAAGTTATCAATGGTATCGGACCAAAAGCTGAGAAGATATTGATAACGGCAGGATTTACGACAGTGGAAAAAATCGCTAAGTCTTCAATCACAAAGATCGAGCAAGCAATCGAAAAGTCAGGAGCACCAATCCGCGTAGAGGCTAAGTCTTGGATCGCTCAAGCAAAAAAGATCAACAAGTAAATTCAATTAGTATAAACCATCAAAAGATATACAGATGAGCAAGAATAGAAATATCACAGATAGAGTAAACGATAGCGTCAAAGCAGCTAAAAAAGTAGCTAAGAATGCTAATACCAATGTCTACAAAACCACTGAAGATGTAGTAGACTTCTCCATCAAAAGAGGAACTGAGTGGCAAGGTGTTACTGAGAAAGCTATCAAAGGCGGTCTTCACTTAGCAGCTAAGCAGCAAGACATCCTTTTTGATACTCTCTTTAGTGTAAAGAGCCAGATCAAGCACGGAAGACGCAGAATGACTGCTCTTTTCAGCAAGAACTAAGTCGAAGGAGTAATATAGTTTAATAGACTTTTTATGGTGACTGCAGGATCTGCATGTCACCATTTTTTATTTTGCCCAACAGTGTCAGACAATTATCATTTTTGCTGATAACTGGTGTTTTTGGAACTTTCTACTGAGTTTTGGCATTATTATTATTGTCTATATGATAACAGTTGATCAATAAAAAAGCTTTGGATTTCCAACCCCCGGGCTTATTGTTCTGTTACATTAGCATCTCGCTGAACAGCCAGACTAAGGACCAATGAAAATCTAATATGGTATCTGCAAAAGATATATCAGATAGTACGATTAAGAAGCCGTCACTATGGTTACTGGCTACAGAAGGACATAGGGCTTTGTTCGAGTTAGGTACTTACTTCCCATATAAGTTGCTTAGGAACTCTAACAAATCAGGAGATGGTCATCCTGTACTTGTCCTTCCTGGGTTTATGGCTACTGATGTATCAACAGCACCATTGAGATCTTTCATAAAGAAGTTAGGATACTCTCCATATGGCTGGGGAGCAGGAAGAAACTATGCTAACGAAGAGTATCTCGAACACCTCATCGATAAGGTAGAAGATATCTATCTGACTAATCGAGCGAAAGTGAGTATCATAGGATGGAGTCTAGGTGGGGTATTTGCTAGAGAAATAGCAAAACGCAAGCCTAATCTTATTAGACAGATTATCACCTTAGGCTCTCCCTTTAATGGGATCACAAAGCCTAATAATGCGATGTGGTTATACGAGCTAATTACTGATGGCCGTGGTACGGAAGATGTAGATACGGAACTTCTCAAAGATTTACCCAAGCCTGCGGCCGTACCTACTACAGCCATATATAGTAAAGAAGATGGTGTAGTCCCATGGGAAACATGTCTTGAAGATGTTGAAGATGAGCTACATCAAAACATACAAGTAAGAGGAAGTCATCTAGGACTAGGCGTCAACCCAGCAGTCTTAGAGGTAATCAAGGATCGACTGATGCTCACAGAGAAAAACTGGGAACACTTCGAACCATCTAATGTGATAGAAGATAAGCTCTTCTACCCTTCTCTGTAGTAAAGTCCGTTTAAACGAGTCATAGGTTGTATTAGGTGTGCTTGTGTGTTATATTGCACAAGACAGATCACATCGACTATGGACGCTCTTGATAAACTACTCGACCCAATAGACAAAAAGCACATCACGCCTATCAGTGGGATGGATGCTACCTTCCTCTATGCAGAGACCGAAAGAAGTCCGATGCATGTGGGTAGTGTAGCAGTGATAGAAGGCTCGCTTGAGTTTGAGACTTTCAGGTCACTCTTGATGTCAAGGATACATCAGATGCCGACATTGAGAAGAAGGTTGATGTTCGTGCCGATGAGTATCGATCATCCTTACTGGGTAGACGATCCGAACTTCAACATCGATCTACATCTACAACATGTGGCGCTACCACAGCCGGGAGGATGGAAGCAACTTCGTGACTTAGCTTCTCGAGTCTTCAGTGAACCACTTGATAGATCTCGCCCACTTTGGTCTTTCACCTTTGTAGAAGGGCTGGACGATATCGCACAAGTTCCTAAAGGGAGCGTCGCCATCATATCAAAAATCCATCACGTAGCTGTAGATGGCATGGCAGGAGCAGGTATGTTGAGTCTCATATTTGATCTATCACCAAAGTCTAAAGAAATACCGGTACCAAAACCATACAAGCCTAAGCGTCTACCAAATGAGATAGACTTAATCATGAAAAGTGCTGTAGACTTTGCTAAGAATCCACTTAAGCTACCAAGCATCATAGGGAATACTGTGGCCGCGTCACTGAAGACAGGTATGATCACGAGAGTGCAACGACTAGATCTACCGACAGCACCTTTTACAGCGCCACATACCCCGCTTAATAGTATCATCTCTCCACAACGAAAGTGGAATACTGCCATACTAGATCTTAAAAGGGTAATCGCACTCAAGAAAATCATGGGCACCACAGTCAATGATATCGTACTTGCGATCTGCTCAGGTGCACTCCGCAGGTATCTCAATGAAAAGGATCAGTTACCGTCAAAGCCCTTAGTCGCCATGGTACCTATCTCTACAAGACAAAAAGAAGACGGAGCAACAGAAGGAAATAAGATATCAGCAATGCTCGTACAGCTCGCTACGGACATCAAGGATCCCATCGAGAGACTTCAAGCTATCCATGACAATACCAATACTGGTAAGACCTATCAAAATGCTGCAGGAGCTAAGACACTTTCTAATCTGGCCGAGGTAGTGCCATTTGGTGTGGCCAATCTCGCATCACGGATGTATAGCAGGTTTAACCTATCTAAAATGCACAATCCCGTCTTTAATGTTGTCATCACCAATGTCCCTGGGCCCCAAATGCCTATATATCTGCAAGGGCACAAGCTCCAATCTATCATGGGCATGGCACCTATCATCGATGGTATGGGCTTGATCATAACTGTCCTAAGTTATAATGGTAGTATAACAATCAGCCCGACTTCCGATGCGAACTCTATGCCCGATATCAACACTTTCACCACGTACATACGTGAGTCTGCTAACGAGCTAGAAAAGCTAGTACACGACTACGAAAAGAAGGGTACAAAGAAGAGCCCGGCTAAAGTAAAATACCTGTCAGACAAATTTTTCTCACATGCTAAGAAGCATTTAAAATCAAATACAGAGCTCTTGAAGCCTAATGCAGGTCAGTATCAGATCAACGTCAAAGGAAAAGGCAATAACATTGCTCAATGGCAGCTTTTACTCAATACCCCACCAGGCACTATTCGTCGCGGAGAGCTCAAGGGTCCAGATGTCACTATATCCATCAAGGATGAGCACCTTTATAAAATCGGAACAGGAGAATTAGATTTTCAGACTGCCTTCATACAGGGAAGACTCAAGATCAATGGTGATATGAAGAAAGGGATGAAGTTGGCTAAGATATTATCGTTGATTCCTAAGATATCCAAATAATACACTGTTTCTTACTTTTATCAATAGATAATGTCGTCAATTCATTCTTGCCAATATTATCTTTATTATTAATGAGCTGCAGCTGCGGTGAAAGAAAATTTCATTAGTTACTTTAATCATAGAAAATTAAAATGTAAAAACTTTAGCATATGAAAAAACTCAACCAATTTGAACTAAAGGTTATACCCTTAGTGGCGATATTGATGATGGTTATTACTCAAGTTTCAATAGCGCAATACACTATCAAAGGTACGGTCACAGATGCCTCGGGCGATGCACTTATAGGCGTCAATATTTTTGTACAGGAAACATCGACAGGTACAATAACCGATATTGATGGCACTTACAGTGTAGATGTCAATCAAGATCCTGCAACCTTGATATTCAGCTACTTAGGATATGCAACACAAAATATTGTTGTTACTTCTGCAGATGGCACAATAGATGTATCTCTTGAAGAATCCTTTAATACTTTAGATGAAGTTGTAATTACTGGATTAGCATCTTCTATCAAGAGATCAAATCTTGCAAATGCAGTGGCATCTATCTCATCACAAGAGCTTACAGGCGTAGCTCCTCAGAACACGGTTGATGGAGCTTTATATGGCAAATTCAAAGGAGCTGACATAAGGGCTAACTCAGGTGCTCCAGGAGGTGGATTTTCAATCAGACTGAGAGGTGTGACATCTGTATTCTTGGACCAACAACCGCAGTACATTATAGATGGAGTTTATCTTGATAATTCATCTATTTCTTTAGGGACTGACATAGTCACTTCAGCTGCGGGAGGTGGTAATACAGCAACCAACCAAGATGATGCTTCAAACAGAATAGCTGATCTTATACCCGAAGATATCGAATCAATCGAGATCCTCAAAGGAGCCTCTGCTGCAGCCATCTATGGAGTTGGTGGTGCTGGCGGTGTTGTTGTAATTAAGACTAAATCCGGAAAATACAATCAAGAAACAAAAATCAATTTATCTCAGACTATTGGATTTAGTGCTCCTACAAGATTGTTAGGAAGTCGTGATTGGGATAGAAGTTTGGTCGAGTCTGTTTTTGGTGCCGACGAAGCTCAATTATTTGATCAAAACGGTCTTAATGATTACGAAAGAGAATTATACGATAATAGGCCTTTACAAAGTATTACTGGCTTATCGATAAGTGGTGGTAGCGACAAAACTAAATTTTATGTGAGCGGCACTTATAGAGATCAAGGAGGTCTGGTAGACAATACAGGCTATAAAAAGGCTTCTATGAGAGCCAATATCAGTCACAAACTAACAGACAGGCTTACTTTTGATGTATCTACTCAATACATATTTGCTGATTCAGATAGAGGTTTATTTAATAATTCTAATTCAAACACAACAGTTGGTTATGCACAAGCCTTTACAAGGCCATGGGACAATCTCTTTCCAGATAGTAATGGGAACTTCCCAGCAAATCCGAGAGTGGGATCTAATGTTTTAGAGACTGTAGCTCTTACTACCAATGAAGAAAGAGTAAATCGGTTTTTTGGAAGTCTTTCTGCGCAGTACACGATACTTCAAGATGATAATCAGTCTTTAAAAGCAGGGATAGAATTGGGCATAGATCAGTATAATCTTAGGATTAGAGGATTGTTTCCTCAGTCCCTATCGTTTTTTAGAGATGAGTCTTCTTTAAGAGGAGTTTCTATAGCAGGAACAGGTTTTAACAACAGAAATAATATATCAGGTTATCTTGTACATAATTACATCACCGACAGTAATCTGAGCTTTCGTACTCAGGTGGGAGGAATTCAACTTGACTCGAGGCAGAATGTTGTTCGAGCTATCGCATCAGGACTTAATGGCTCTCAGACTAATGTAGATCAGGCACAGAACGTGTCTGTCGGGCAAAACAGATTAGAAGAACAAATTAAAGGAGTCTTCTTTCAAGAAGAATTTAATTGGGATGATAAGATCATAGCTACTTTAGGTGTAAGGGGTGACAAGTCTTCCAACAATGGTGATCCAAATGAAATTTTCTGGAACCCTAAAGCTAGTATAGCTGTAAACATTCATAATCTTACTGAACTAGGTGGAGCCATTAGTCAGCTAAAACCGCGAATCGCATTTGGTCAATCGGCAAGATTCGCTGGATTTGGAGATCGTTTTAATGCTTTGGATCCTACTCAGATAGATGGCAACAGTGGTCTCTTTACGAATGCCCTCAGAGGAAATCCAGATGTTCGTCCTGAAACTCAAAGTGAATTGGAATTTGGAGTTGATCTAGGGTTCTTAGAGAATAGACTTTTATTTACTGCGACTTATTATGTGAAAACAATTGACGATCTCTTATTGAGAGCGCAAGTCCCCGCATCTTCAGGCTTTACAAATCAAGTAGTTAATGCTGGTTCGTTAGAAAATAAAGGACTAGAATTAGGTATTGAAGCTGAGGTAGTTAAGACCAAAGATTTATCATGGGCCGTCGGTCTGAATTGGTGGAGAAACAGGTCATTAGTTACAGAACTTAATATTCCTGCTTTCAACACGGGTGGTTTTGCGGCTTTCTTAGGTCAGGGACGTATCCAAGAAGGAGCAAGCGCAACTCAATTAATTGGAACAATCGATCCATCTCTTTGTAATGGTAGTGACTGTAGTAATGTGGATCCTGAAGGCGACGGTTTTATGCAGTTTGGTGATATGGAAGCTGATTTCAACATGTCTTGGACCAATAGCATATTATGGAAAAATCTAGAGATTAATTGGTTGTTTCATTGGAAACAAGGCGGCGACGGAATTAATCTAAGTACTCTTTTATATGACCTAGGAAATGTGACATGGGATTTTGATGATACTACCTTAGATCCGACAGGAGAACAGAGCAATGGAGATTTTCGACTTGCGGCACTTGGTGTACATCCTGGTGTCTATATAGAAGATGCAGGCTATCTAAGATTGAGGGAGTTAGGCGTATATTATTCAATACCTAGATCAACAGCAGGTTTTGGGGATGTTCGCCTTGGAGTCTCAGGACGAAACTTAATTAATATTTTTGGTTATAACAGTTACGATCCAGAGGTATCAAATTTTGGGAATAACGTCTTGATCAATTCGGTGGAGGTTACACCCTATCCAGCGAGTAGAAGTTTCAATTTCCACTTAAATGTCACTTTCTAAAATAGAGATCATGAAATACTTATATATAATTTTTCTGCCGATTCTAATTTTGACAATATCTTCTTGTAATGTGGAAGAAGTATTAAATCCAAATGCACCCACGGTCGAGAGTTTTGCCGATGGAGCTACTCTTGCCGATTTGCAACTTCTTGGTCAAGGACTCGAAGCAGTCATCAGAGAAGACATGCAATTTCATTTTTGGACATTAAATATACTTGGAAGAGAGTATTATGATTTACGAGGTACTGACCCGAGATATACGAGTGAACTACTTGGTCAAAATGGAGGAGCACTTGATAATAATGGGTTTTTAACTACGAGAACTTACTTTGGGAGGTATCGTTCTGTTAGAAATGCCAATCTTCTCATTACTGCAGTCGAGAATACTGCCGCTTCCTTAAGTAATAGTCAAGCTGATGCTCTAGTTGGATTTGCAAATACAGTTATTGGTTATGAGCTTTTACTTGAAGCAACTCGACAATTTGAAAATGGTATTAGAATAGAGGTTTCAGATGTCAATAACTTGGGCCCCTTCACTTCTGGATTTAATGAATCTCTTGTTGCTATAGCATCCATACTCGATGAAGGGTTTGGTCAACTCAGTGGCGCTCAAGAAGATCTAATTTTCAACTTAGCGGGATTTACAAGTATTCCAGGAACAGACACAGAAGCCTTAGCGCAATTTAATCGTGCTATAGCTGCAAGAGTTCAACTCTATCTTGGCAATAATAGTGGGGCAATTAGTGCTTTGAACTCATCTTTTATGGATCTCAGTGGAGATCTTAATATAGGTGGTTACTATTCTTTTGGTGGCGCTACAGGAAATGATCTTCCTAATCCATTATTCTATGTGCCTGGTGTAGATAACTACATGGCTCATACATCCTGGATTGAGGACTCCGAAGCAGGTGATAACCGCTTGGACAAAGTTATTGATACTGGTTTGGAGATATCCCTCGATGGATTAAGTAGTCAGTTTCTAGTTGCTTTGTATCCTTCAAATTCTAGTCAAGCAAGTATGATTAGAAACGAAGAACTTATTTTGATATATGCTGAAGCACAGATTGGTTCTAATAATGAAGAAGCAATAAGAGCCATTAATATCATAAGAAATGCTTCAGGCCTTCCAGACTATAGTGGAGGTACAGATAATGCTGCTATCAATGATCAAATCCTTCAAGAAAGGAGATATTCACTCTTCGGAGAGGGTCATAGATGGATAGATTTAAGAAGAAATAATAGACTAAACGAGATTCCTCTAGACAGAGAAGGAGATACAGTACACATTCAGTTTCCAAGACCTGCTTCAGAAGAAGGATAGAAGTAAGAAAAATACATTTTTGAAAGACCGTAACAGAAGGGTTGTCATGTGATGGCAGCCCTTTTTGTTTTTACTTTTTTGCTATCCCTAGAAGTCCCTCAGAACCATGAATGTCCTCTTGTCCCAACTCGTCTAGATACATATTCCTTATTTGATCAACTTTCTTTGCAAGATTAGCCTGTGTCCATTTATCAGTAGATATAGGGGGTAATACAACAACCTCTACTTGACCTGGTTGCAGATATGCTGATCCTCGCGCCATGATATCATGGGCATTCTTGATGACTACCGGTACAATCGGAACTCCTGCTTGCATCGCAAGATGAAATCCTCCTTTCTTGAAAGGGCCAAGCGTATAGTCATAGCTCCTAGTGCCTTCAGGAGCAATAGCTATGGAAGTACCTTTTTTCAAAGCATCTACAGCTGGTTGCATGGCCTTAATCGCTTTGTCCTTATTCTTTCTATCTATAAAGATGACTCCGGCAGCCTTAAAGAATGGGCCTATTGGACTCATCTCTAGTTCCTTTTTGGCAATGGCAACTACATCCTTCTTAAGCAACTTCGCCATGATTAGGAAGTCAGAATTACTTTGATGATTAAATAAGAAGACCGCCGGTCGCTGAGACCAGATATGTTCTTCACCTCTTATAACCACATTCATACCTGCTATGCGAGTACCTACATCACCCATGGTCCCTATCATCGAGTTGACACCGTCTCGCCAAGAGGCAGATGACAGACCCGAAAAAGCCCCGACGGCAGCAGCCGGTATAATACTACCGAAAGCCATCAATGTCCTTGCGATATTAGACACCATGGGTCTCTTCTCATCATTGAATCTATATACTGGCCAGTCATTTTGATAAGCAATAGATGAAAGATCGTTATCAGGATTAACAGGTCTTGGATGGCCTACCAGATCCATCAGAGGCAGATCTTCTGCACTATCTGTATAGAAGTAGCTCTTACTAAGATCAAGGTTATGCTGATGTGCTAATTCTTTTGCTGCAGTAGCCTTCCCCTCTCCCCAACAAGCAGGTTCTATTATCTCCCCTGTGAAGACTCCGTTCTTTACTTCCATTCTTGTGCACATCACATGCTCTACACAAAGATCTCGTGCAATCGGATTTACTTGGTATGGTGTAGCTGCAGATATGATAGCTACTGTATGACCTTTAGCTAAGTGTGCATCAACTAGTGCACGAGACTCTGGATAAATCTCACTTGCCAGATACTTATAGTATACTTCTTCTCCTACTTCTATAAAGACTTGTTCTTTTGTGCCCTTCACTCCCTTGGCACTAATCGAAGCCAGACCAGCAAAGTTCTTATTACCAATAGCATAAACCATCACACCACTAAACTGTGCTACCACCTCACGTGCTGACATCTTACCACTCAGGAGTCTTGATTGGAAGAATTGCTTTGCTGAGAAACCTCGTATCAATGTCCGATCAAGATCAAAGAACGCACCGATGTGAGATCCTGACTCACCCTCTACAACCATAGAGGTCATCAAACCAGTTCTAGACCCTGGAACTAATTTCTGATCTATAGGTATGATCTTAGCCCCATCGCCTCGCACGAGCATCATGTCCTGTATACTTTCGACGTGATAAGACAGAGATTTTAATCTTTCTATGAAAGCTAAGATTTGTTCTTCCTTATCATCATCTGCTGTAGGCACTAGATCCATATTCTGGACAAGTCTTATACCATTGATGATAAGTGGTTTTGAGACAGACTCTATGCGATGAATACGACCTCTCCAATGGAGCTCATCTCCAAGGAACATGCAGGCATGAAGAAGATTTTGTTCATTTATTTCGACATCTCTATCTATGGACAAGAGCGCGCGTGCTACTACTTGATACGCCTCTAAGTAAATCGACAAGACTGCCTGAGAAAGAAGTATGCCTTGATTAGAAAGCAACTTCTTAAGATCTGATTTGGATCCTTCTAACTTTTGCTGCCACTTAGGATCAAGATAATTAAGATCGTGTTCTATCTCGTCACTAAATAAATCTTTGCGAGAGTAGAAGAACTCGAATTTAAAAAGATCACGGATACTCATGATCTCTTCCCAGAACTTCATCCGTCTCTTCTCCTTGGGCACATCAAGAACCTGACACAATGCCAACTCGATAAATGCACCTCTATAGAGGTGATGAGCTGCCATGTTAGCATAGTACTTAGCTGATAAAAAGTTACGAGTAACTATGGCGTACTTGGCTTTTACTCCTTCACCAAGTTGTTGTACGAGTTGTGCATTCTTGAGGAGGTTGATTGCTTCTTGTACTGAAGCGCCGATTTGCTTACCTCGATCTACTAAGACATCCGGCTTTTGATTTTCAATGAGATGCATTAATGCTATTACATCACTTTCAATTGCAGTCTTTGTAAGCGCAAATTTGCTCAACAAAGAAGTACAGATTAATGAAGCGGTAGTAACTGGTGTAACTTGATTGATCCCGTGGATCAACTCGAAGGCAAATTGTGGGAGTTTATATTGGATAAGTGGATCTAAGTCATCATCATCAGGTATCTCAGCGCTACCTTCACTCTTCTTACAGACAGGCTCCCCAAACCTGATAGATATCTTCCCATAGTTATCTCCCATCTTTCTGATATAGTTCAGAAACCATAAAAGATTTTCTGGTTTTTTCTCTTGGCCTCTACCCTCTTGTGTCATGTCATCCACATCTGGTATCAGATCATAGACCACAGAGACTGGGACATATTTAACTTCTTCTTTAGCTTGTTTTTCAGCTTCGACGATATACTTGAGTATACCCATCTTCGGCCAAACCAACTTACCTGTTCGAGATCGGGTACCTTCTATGGCCCACATGAAGTGTGCTCGCTCTTTCACTCTTGATGCTACAAAGTGTCTCAGGCAAGCCTTATAAATTATGTTGTCTTTAAAAGATCTTCTGATAAATATCACACCTGCCTTACGCCCCAGATCACCGACACCCATAAATGCCATGTTGATCCCAGCAAAGATGTGCGGTACAGGAAGGCCGTGTCTTGCAAGCACAACACTCAATACCATCATGTCGATATAGGTCTTGTGCGTCATGACGAATGCCACAGAATTCCTTCTCATCAATCTCGATAGAGCTTTCATCTCATCAGGATTGACGTCAATGGTTTTGTTATAGGCTCTGCCAAGTATATACTGCGATCCTTCTACAGATATAGCATCCATCATAGGAGACTGGCTAGTATATAGCTCCTGGAGGTATCGCTCAGCATCTGATCGAGCTTCGTCTAAGGAGATATTCAGTCGTTCTGATATCTCCAAAAGCTTTTTTTGAAATCCTTGGTCGGCTAAAAGGTGTTCCATAGTCTTCCCCAAGATACTACATCCCATCCTTAGCTTATCAAAGATGATGAGTATATTACGATGACTTAAAAATTGAGATATGTCGATATTGTACGTCCCCTTGTTCAGCCTACTGTTTGCTTTATTTCATGCAGAGCCGCCGCTTACTGTTGATCAGTATTTAGAAAAAGACATGTCCTACCTAGTTGATTTTTATAAAGATCGACATATGCATCCCGAGATATCCTTTCAAGAGGAGCATACTTCGAAGCGTCTTGCTGAAGAGCTCAGAAAGATAGGATGGCAAGTAACTGAACAAGTAGGTCAGACGGGTGTCGTGGGTATCCTAAAGAATGGTGACGGCCCCACCATCTTATATCGTACAGATATGGATGCACTACCTATGAATGAAAAGACCTCACTGCCGTACATGAGCCAAGAAGTGATATCATATAAAGGACAAGAGGTAGGTGCCATGCACTCCTGCGGTCATGACATGCACATGACTACATGGCTCGGTACTGCACGTGCTATGACAGAGATGAGAACTCAGTGGTCTGGTACGCTCATGTTCATCGGTCAGCCTGCAGAAGAGATCGGCGGTGGTGCTAAGGCGATGTTAGAAGATGGTTTGTATGATAGATTTGGCGTACCAGATTATGGGCTAGGATTACATTGTAATCCTTCTATAGAGACTGGATCTATAGGTATCACCGAAGGCTTTACGATGGCCAATGCAGAACTGATAGATATAAAAGTGAAAGGCATAGGCTCTCATGGTGCATCACCGCATACATCCATAGATCCGGTGGTCATCGCTAGTATGATAGTAATGGATATACAAACGATCGTGAGTCGAAATGTAAAGCCGATAGATGATGCTGTCATCACAGTCGGCGCTATCCAAGGTGGTACTGTTCATAATATCATACCTGATGAGGTGACTCTCAAACTTACGGTTAGAACCTACAAAGACGAAGTGCGCACCTTGATCTACAAGAGACTGAAAGAGATCAGTAGAGGCATCGGTATAGCAGCTGGACTGCCTGAAGATAAACTACCAGAAGTCATCATCCCTAACACTTTCACACCAGCCAACTATAATGACCCGGCTTTCACAGATCTCATAGAATCAAGGGCAGGTGAGGTGATCGGTGAAGATCATGTGATCTACGCAGAGCCTCAGATGGTAGGTGAAGATTTTGCTCGATACGGTAGGACGGAGGATGATGTACCCACAGTCCTATACTGGCTTGGAACTGTCACAAAAGAGAAAATCGAAAATGGAGATTTACCTGGTCTCCACAGTCCATATTACTACCCAGAGATAGAGTCCACGATCACCACTGCAGTGGAAGTGAATACGGCAGTATTAAAGGACTTACTTGGCAAGTAAGAGCTAGAGAGATATCTGATAACTATCAGCATCACCCTCGAAGATGTGGTGCTCTTGAAGCTCACCTCGTCGCAACCGAAGGACATTTTTTTGAGTCGGAAATAACTCAAAGAAGTAAGGTGCTGAGATCGAGCAGTCGACGTCATTTGCCGATATAGGAAGCTCGCTCTGCAAATAGATGCGATAGCTATCTCCTACTAACTTGAGATCTTGTATCTGCCATATCACGGGATGAGTGGAGATATCCATCAATAGATATTTACGAAAGTATGATAAGACGTCTTCTTGAAAATCTACCACTGTTGTATCTGTCACGTACCCAGTATGTGACCTCAATGCCGCGCGAAGATCGTCCTCAAAAACTCGTACTTCAGCCTTCACTTCTGTCGTAGATATATCCACATAAAACGTGGAGATGTAGATGGCATGGTCGGACTCAGTAGAATGAGTGCCCGCCAGAAGAGTGATCAGATATATCCACGATATGTGCATAGGATACAATGTAGAGTCAAACGCGTATCTTTCCAAATACTAATCTCGAAGTATTATGATCAGAGCACTACTTATCACACTCGTCATCTGCTCACTCTGCGCTTGTCAAGAGAGCGGCTTGAAGCAAGAAGCCAAAAGTAGTATGGCCGCTTTCGCAAATGATTCAAACATAGATTTTGCAGCTCGACTTGATTCTCTTGGTATCAAACTAGAGAAGCCATCACCACCAGTAGCCAACTATGTGAATATCACACAGTCAGGAAACATCTTGTTCTTAGCAGGGAAAGGACCAAAAGATGCTGCGGGAGAATACATCCGAGGAAAGCTCGGACAAGACTTAACTGTCAAAGAAGGATATGAGGCGGCGCATCGCACAGCCATCGCACAGCTATCCGTCTTACAAGATCACCTCGGCGACCTCAATAAGGTCAAGCAAATACTCAAAGTCAAAGGCATGGTCAATGCGACACCGGACTTCACTGATCATCCAGAGGTCATCAATGGGTTTTCTGATACGATGGTAAAGGTATTTGGTGATAAAGGCAAGCATGCAAGAGCAGCAGTGGGTATGGGATCTCTACCAAGAAATATCGCTGTTGAAATAGAGATAGTCGTAGAGACATATTAATCCATCAAATCCTACCCGAGATATGCGAATGAACCACCTTCTGCTAGTATTAGCTAGTGCTATCATCCTATCCTTCACTTGGTCTTCTTGTGATCAAGTGGCAAGTACAACAGATGAGCTATCGGTCCTAGTCAGTATAGACTCCGTGAGTGTATCTCCTGCGAAGACCTATCTCAGCTTTCATATAGATAATCAAACGAGCAGCACTCTCGAAAGTGAGAATTGGTTAATCGGCTATAACCAATTAGTTGGAGTCGTGGACAAACAAAGTAGTCCAGCAGGTCTCCGTATGAAATCTATCGGTGGTGACTATATAGAGTTGAAACCTACTGATGGATACGAATCGTTTGATCCACAATCTAAGCGGGTCTATTCCTTTGTGGTGGACGGCCACGTCGATAAGCAGAGCGAGATGCCCGTAGGCGTATTTGCAGTGATCGATGGTCAGCCTCGCGAGGTCGCTTATAGCACTCGAGGTATGGATGAAAAAGTACTGAGAGAACTCAATCCTACAACGGCTCTAACGCGATATGAGAAAAATAAAAGACTGAGTACGCTGGATCGTGACGAGCTGCTTCCCTTTATACCAAGTCCGAGTGAATATACTTACCTCGACGAAGAAAAGGTCATAGGAAGATTTATCTCGGTCACTGCTAGTGAAGGCCTGGACAAAGAAATACAAGCACTCAAAGATGGTCTCCGAGAAAGAAATATCGAGATCACAGATACGTCTCAAGATGATGCCGACATAACTATCGCGCTCAGGCAACTAGAAGATAAAGCCGAGGATGCGTATAGGATGAGGATCGACAATGATGGCGTTGCTATCATCTCTAATACGAAGTCTGGCATCTACTATGGCATCCAGTCACTTCTACAGTATATATCATACGCAAAGCAAGAGACTACTGAAGATCAGGTAAGTCTCAGGGGCATCGAAGTACTAGATCAAGCACGGTTTGATTATCGAGGTATGCATCTAGATGTCTCTCGTAACTTCCACAGACCTGACGCCGTCAAGTCGCTCATCGATCAGATGGCATCTTTTAAGCTCAACTATCTGCAGATGCATGTCACTGATGATGAAGGATGGAGGATAGAGATCCCCGACCTTCCAGAGCTGACAGAGATAGGCAGCAAGAGAGGTTATACTAGTGATGAAGAAGAAAACTTAGTGCCGTCTTATGGATCAGGTGGCAACGTCGAAGAAAGCTATGGCTCTGGTTACTATAGCAGGGACACTTACATAGATCTATTAAAGTATGCGGCGGATAGACATATCACTGTCATCACCGAGATCGATCTCCCTGCGCATGCCCGAGCCGCTATCATCGCTATGAAGGCAAGACATAAAAAACTCACTAAAGCTGGGCAACAAGAAGCTGCTGAGGAGTATCGACTAGATGATCCTGAGGACCAGTCGGAGTATCGCTCAGCTCAACTCTGGACTGATAATGTCATCTGTATCTGCAAGGAAAGTGCTTATACTTTCACCGATAAGGTGATCTCTGAGGTGGTAGCTATGTACAAAGAAGCTGGTGCTCCACTTGATGCCATACACATCGGAGGTGATGAGTTGCCTTATGGTGCATGGCAGAAGTCGCCTATCTGTAAGGACTTCATAGTACAGCAAGCCTCATTATCTAGCACGGATGATCTGCCGGGTTACTTCTTTAGTCGCATTAAGGCGATCATGGATAAACATGGTCTAGTCACTGCCGGCTGGGAAGACATGGTTCTGAAGCATGACAAAGAAAGTCACCACAGCACTTCTATCAATCCTGACTTCAAAGGGACAGGCGTCAGACCGTATGTCTGGAACGCCATCTTAGGAGGAGGAAGAGAAGACATGATCTATAAGCTTGCTAATGCCGGATTTGATGTGGTCATGAGCAACTCGTCTTCGTATTACTTTGATATGGCTTATGATAGAGATCCTGATGAGATCGGGTTGAGTTGGTCGGGTTTCGCAGATACGGAGAAAGCATACGCTACCGATCCTCTTGACATGTTTCACAGACTTCCTGCTAAGACTTCCAGTCTGACTAAGGAGGAACTCAAGAAAAAGGTAAGATTGAGTCGCGAAGGGCAAAGCAACTTCCTTGGTATCCAAGCTCAGCTATGGAGCGAGACGATTAGGGAAGCATCAGCTATTGAATATCTGACGTATCCTAAGATACTTGGATTTGCTGAGAGGGCTTGGTCGCCTGCTGGGCCATGGATGGATGAAGTAGACTCAGACATCATAGAAAGCACCTTTCAAAAGCAGTGGAACATATTCGCTAATACCGTCGGTCAGAAAGTACTACCTCTTTTAGATCACAAAGGTGCCGGCGGACTTAGGTATCGGATCCCAGAACCAGGTGTCACTTTCGTAAATGGTAAGGCCATAGCCAATACCTCCTTTCCGGGGTTAAAGATTATATATCAGCTAGGTCTCGATGGAGAAGAACAAGAATATGCTGAACCTGTATCGATAGATGAGAATGAATCACTGAGGTTTTGGTCGACATCTTCAACAGGACGAAAAGGAAGGGCTACAGGTGTAAATTAAAAAAGAGGTGCATTCTGTAGAATGCACCTCTCTCATTTATTCAAAGGACGTTATAGATCTTTTATTATCTCGCTACAACTATTCTAGTTTGGTTGAGTACAGTAGCTTGGTTGTCTATCAGCTCAAGGAGGTAAGTAGTAGGAGCAACATCTGTCAAGTCTATCTGAGTTGAGATGTCTCCTCTTGTTATCGTTTGAACTTTAAGTTGCTTTCCAGTTACATCTCTGATGATGACTGTAGCATCTGTATCTAGTGTTTGCTGTAGTGTGATATTAACAAAGTCACTTGTTGGATTAGGTCCGATAGCTGCTTGAAACTCTGCAACTTCCTTCGCTGACTCTTCTGATGATAGATCTCCGTAGTATACGATATCGATCTTATCAAGTGATGTAGATGACTTCCACTCTTGGAGTTCTACAAATGCTGTAGCATATAAGTCAGTTGCTCCTGCTCTACCCCATACTAGATCGTAACCAGCATCCATCTTCTTCACATCAAACTTTAATCTTGCAACAGTCGTCCACTTATCTGTAGTAAGTGCTATCCCTCCGTTCTTAAGATCGTGTAGATCAATTGAGAAATTTACAAAACCCAAGTTATCGTCAAATGTTACTTGGTTTACTTTATCAGCTTGGATACCACTCTTATGATCATCTAGTGTAAGTGCTGTATACTTATTACCAGATAATGCTGAAGCTGATGCTTCTGTATCTAATGCAAGTATCTCACTATTGTAGTAGAATCTGTAGTTCTGTCCAGCTAGTCTGATATCTGCTTGTGAAGTGTTACGTAGTTGTACGTTAACGTATAATTCTTGCTTTGCCTCGTCGAACTGTGCTTTATCAAATCTAACTTCTAACTCGCTAGCAGTTAAAGAAGAAACTGTAAAGAGGATGGCTGCGAGTGTAGTGATTAGGTATGTTGAAAAAGTTTTCATTGCGTCGGGGTACTGTTGTTATTAAATACGCCCCTAAGACGGAGTCAATATCCAATACCACATAGGAAATGATGAGAAGTCACTAGATTTTCACCTTATGACAACTACCTGTCAGTATTAGATGTCGGATAGATGTTAACCCTAGATGAAAAGATAATTAGAATAATAAATGGAGAAAGAGAGAAAAGGACTATTAAAGGGTGTAATAGAAGAGTCAAGTTAATTTAGAGCTACAATTATCTTATAGCTATGTGTGATCTAGTGATCCTGAATATTGATATCTATCAAAGCAGAGCTAGGCGTAGAGTAACAAATAAGAAAGAGGTGCCTTCTGGAGAAGGCACCTCTTTAATTAATTCAAGGGACGTTGTTAGATTCTAATTATCTCGCAACGATGATTCTTGTTTGGTTAAGAACTGTGTATTGATTATCAGTAAGTTCTAGTAAGTAAGTAGTAGGAGCAACATCTGATAAATCTATCTGAGTTGAGATGTCGCCTCTTGTTATAGTTTGTACTTTAAGTTGCTTTCCAGTTACATCTCTGATAATAACTGTAGCGTCTGTATCCAATGCTTGCTCTAATGTGATATTCACAAAGTCACTTGTTGGGTTTGGTCCGATAGCTGCTTCAAATCCTGCAACTTCTTTTGCTGACTCTTGTGATGAAAGATCACCGTAGTATACGATGTCTATCTCTTCTAGTGTAGTAGGTGATGTCCACTCTTGCAACTCAACGAATGCTGTAGCATATAAGTCAGTCGCTCCTTCTCTTCCCCATACTAGGTCGTATCCAGCCTCCATCTCCTTAACATCAAACTTCAATCTTGCAACCGTAGTCCACTTATCTGTACTTAGTGTGATACCGCCGTTCATATGATCATTAAGTTCGATTGAGAAGTTCACAAAACCTAAGTTATCGTCAAATGTTACTTGGTTTACTTTATCAGCTTGGATACCACTCTTATGACCATCAAGTGATAGCTCCGTATACTTCTGACCTGGAAGAGCTGAAGCTGAAGCTTCTGTATCTAAAGCTAGTATCTCGCTGTCGTAGTAGAATCTGTAGTTCTGACCTGCTAATGTGATATCAGCTTGAGAAGTGCTACGTAGTTGTACGTTGACGTATAATTCTTGTGTTGTTTCATCGAACAGTGCCTTATCAAATCTAACTTCTATCTCGCTAGCACTTACTGAAGAAACTGTAAAAAAGATTGCTGCGAGCGTCGTGGTTAGGTAAGTTGAAAAAGTTCTCATTTCGTTGGGGTACTGTTGTTATTAAATACGCCCCTAAGACGGAGTCAACTTTTAATACCACATAGGAAATGATGAGAAGTCACTAGATTTTCACCTTATGACAACTACTTGTCAATTTTAGTTTTCAGATAGATTTTACACTAGGTGAAACGAAAATTAGAATATTGAGAACTGCAGAAATGAAAGAAAGAAGAAGAGAGTAAATTAAGGTAGAGCAACGATAATCTTATCGCTATGCGTGATCTGGTTATCCTGGTTATAGATATCTATGATATAAGAAGATGATGATAGACCAGAGATATCAATCATGAGAGATACTTCACCTCTTTCGATGCGAGTTGATTTCATCACTCTTCCACTCATATCCGTTAAGCGCACAGACATGGGCTGAGATGAAGCCTTTTCTAGATCAATAATGATATAGTCCGAAGCTGGATTTGGACCAATACTTACATTCACATAATCCAGCGTGGATTTTAAATCAGCGATGCTCGCGTCATGGTAGTAGTCTATAACAAGGCTTTGTACAACTTTAGGAGCTATCCATTCAGTCATATGAACAAATGCTGTAGCGTAATCATCTGTTACTCCAGTGCGACTCCATATGAACTCATGATCATCTATATCATGATCCGTCATATCAAAGTAAAGAGTAGCTACTGAAAGCCACTTAGAGTCAGCAGGTAACTGTACACCGCCATTGATAAGGTCCTGTAGTAGGATAGAAAAATTGATGAATCCCATTTCATGAGTTCTATCAACAGGTGAGATGTGAGAAAAATGCTCGAATAAGTTCAGCTCGCTGTATGTATCACTTGCTAGTGAAGATGTGGAGTTCTTATCATCAAAACTCATTTTTTCTGAATCGTAATACAGTCTATAGTTCTGATCGGCTAAGACAATCTTAGTGTTTGAAGTATTGCGGACTTCTACTTTAACTGCGAGTCTATCAACCGAAGATGACGGCTGAGAAGCAAATCTGACCTCAATGTTACTACCTAGTAATGTAGAGGAAACAGAAAGGAAAAGAGCAAAGAATAAAAAGATTGTTTTCATGGCTGGTTATCCAAATGGGTTGCCATTAAGACGCAGTTGGTAAAAAAAGATACCCGTACAGAAAAAATTATTCAAGTAACTGTCAACTATCTAGCAGAGCACTAAGATGGACGTATAGTAGACGACAAAAAAAGAGGTGCCTTCTGTAGAAGGCACCTCTTTAAGTTATTCAAGGGACGTTGTTAGATCTTATTTATCTCGCAACGATGATTCTTGTTTGATTAAGTACTGTTGCTTGATTATCAGTAAGTTCTAGTAAGTAAGTAGTAGGAGTAACATCTGTTAAATCTATCTGAGTTGAGATGTCACCTCTTGTTATTGTTTGTGTTTTAATTTGCT
>CAZXIE010000060.1:15204-20614 GCA_964640065.1 uncultured Saprospiraceae bacterium | reverse complement strand
TCTGTCCCATTAGGACGAGTCTCGAGTAACTTTAACGTGAACTGCTCTTTGGCTAACACGCCATCTGGATCGTGATACTTGATACTTTTATCGATGATCTCCGTAGCAGTCAGTTGTCCTTGAGCTGTGATACTTAGAGTACAGGCTACGATGATGGTCAAGAAAACTTTTAGCATCAGTACTAATTAGTAGGTAGGAAGGCTAGTGTCGATTTCTCTTGCCCAAGCGAGAACTCCTCCTTTGAGGTTGTGGAGATTTTCTTTTCCACTTTGGGTGAGTGCACCTATAGCTGCGCCGCTTCTTTGCCCGCTTCGACACATCACAACTACATCTTTGTCTTCAGCTACTTCAGCTGCACGAGCCATGACATCTCCGAGTGGGATCAGCTCACCACCTATATTGACAAATTCATACTCGTGTGGTTCTCTGACATCGATGAGTTGAAAGTCTTTGCCTTCTTCCTTCCACTTTTGTAATTCTTGTACAGTTATCTCTTTCATGATTTCGTTATTATCTGCATTAGTTGGACTAACGCCACAAAAGTCCTCATAGTTTATTAATTCAGTGACTTCGGTGTGGCTTTTCTTGTTCGTCTGTATAGTTCTGGTTTCTGAGTAGAGAGCATCATATAAGAGAATTTTTCCAACTAGCGGCTCTCCGATACCTGTTATGATCTTTATTACTTCAAGTGCTTGCTGAGTGCCGATGATACCTGCGAGCACGCCTAGTACTCCTCCGGTTGCACAATCTGGCACAAGTCCTGGCTCTGGTGGCTCAGGGTAAAGATCTCTATAGTGAGGCCCTTTGGATCCGTCTTCGTAAGTATAGTTGAAGACAGATACTTGTCCTTCGTACTGGTAGATTGATGCGTATACATTGGGCTTGCCTGTGATGACGCAAGCGTCATTGACAAGATATCTGGTGGGAAAGTTGTCAGTGCCATCTGCGACGATATCATATCGAGATATTAAGTCGATGGCATTGTCGGTAGTAAGTAGCTCTTCATAGACTTCGACCTCGATAAAAGGGTTGATGTCCTCAAGTCGCTTTTTTGCTTGTTGGACTTTGGATAACCCAAGATCCGAGTGACCGTAGAGTATCTGTCGTTGGAGGTTAGAGATGTCTACTTGATCGGGGTCGATGATGCCGATATGACCAACACCTGCAGCTGCGAGATATAGTAAGACTGGCGAACCAAGTCCACCACCACCGACTACTAATACACGAGAGTCTCTTAGCTTCTGTTGAGACTCCATGTTAAAGTTGGGGAGATTAAAGTGTCTCGCGTATTGTTGTAATTCTTTTGGCTCCATAATTCTTACTCATCGAAGGTAATGGCCTACGAGTTGGCATGCCAAGTAAATTTTGAACTACAGGTGAAGTTCTTACTTTGGATGAAACTTGCGATATGAAGATAGTTACTTGGATTGTGCGGATCATAGTGGCGGGTATCCTGCTCCAAACACTATATTTTAAGTTCACAGCTCATCCTGACAGCGTATATATTTTTGAGACTGTTGGGTTTGGAGCTCCTGGTAGGATCGGTATCGGTATCGTCGAGTTGATCGCAAGTCTTCTTATACTTTGGCCTAAGACTACTTTTTTTGGAACTCTAATGGCACTTGGGATCATCTCGGGAGCTATTATCTCGCACTTCACTCATCTTGGTATCGAGGTAAGAGGTGGTGGTGGCACATTGTTTATGTTGGCGTGTATGGTTTTAGTAGGGTCGTTATTTCTAGTCCTTCGTCTTCGCCCTAAGCGAGTATAGGTCGAGGATTGATTAATGAATAGATCGATATGAATTATCTAGCTCTCGGTGATAGTTACACGATAGGCACTTCGGTTAGGCCTGAAGACTCTTTTCCCCTAACACTTCGGGATTTGTTACATAATGGAGGCACTGGGACTGGAGATGTCAAGATCGTGGCCAAGCGTGGCTGGACAACTCAAAACCTGATAGATCATCTCCCTATGGACGAAACTCAATATGATCTAGTTACACTGCTTATCGGGGTAAATGATCTTTACGATGGACTTCCCTTTGATACTTATAAATCAGGTGTCATTGAATTATTAGATCGGGCTCTCAACTATGCAGGAGGCGATACTGGGAGCGTAAGAGTCCTTTCGATACCTGACTATACATTCACGCCATTTGGACAGGATAAAGAGATCGATGTGTCTGCTAGTATAGATCAGTACAATGCCGAAGCGAAGCGCCAGTGTGATAAGAGGGGAGTGACATTCTTAGATATAACAGACATTTCCCGTAGAGGGATAAAAGAATCTGACCTAGTTGCGGATGATGGGCTACACTTATCTGCAAGGGCATATCGGATGATGGCTGAGCGACTCTTCGCTTCTGTCAGAAAGATCTAACTCGATTAACCCTAAGGTATACCCATATCTATGCCAAGTTCAATTGGCTTTCGATACAACTATTTTCTTCTATGTATAAATAACAGTGTTTCAGTAAACTACTGATTTACAAAGATTAATATGTTAAAACTTTATCTAATATGTATCTCTGTTAATATATTCGCATTTCAACTAATATGAATAATGGCATCTAAGGCTAAGGCAGCGAAGAGGAAGAAGAAAGCGAAGAAAGTAAGCCACAAAGGACGTATACCTAAGATAGTAGGTGTTATGCTTTTGGTTTTTGCACTGTATCTGATCATTGCCTTTATCTCATATGCATTTACTTGGAAGGCTGATCAAGATCAGGTCCTTCGATTATCGTGGGATATACTCTTCGATAATACGGTGATCGTCCATAACTGGCTGGGTAGGCTAGGGGCTGTGGTATCTAACTTCTTTTTCTTTTGGGGGTTTGGTATCGGTAGTCTTGTGATGATACCTATATGTGTGCGCATCGGATATAGTCTGATCAAGAAGATCCCTTTGCTCGACTCTATGGAGTTTTTCCAGCGGTCTTTTCTTGCTATGTGTTTTATATCAGTATTAGCATCCTTCTTATTTCAGAATGCTTCTTTCCCTTGGGGAGGATCATTTGGATCTAATATCTGCTACTGGCTCTCCAACTTTGTAGGGCAGATAGGATTGATGATATTACTCTTCACAGCTGTAATCACTTGGTTGATATGGAGATTTAATCCATCATTTGAAGCGCTGCCTTTAGCTACGCCTCTTGGTTCAATCAAACTACCATCTATGGAGGGACGTAGTCTTGGAGATTACTTCACGAGATTTAGAACTACTACAGAGGAGGCACCAAAGACAAAAAGAAAAACTAGAAAAAATAAAGAAGCTGTAGATGAGGATTTTGAATACTCAGAACCAGCGACACTTAGACCGCGTAACCCAGAAGACCAATTTTTAATGGCTGAGGCCATTCCAAATACCGAGTTGGCCCCCAAGCCAAGTTTACCTAGCCAGGAACGTTCGAGCGAATTACAGCTTGAGCTTCCTGAGACTATGGTAGGTGAGCCGTCTAACCAAGATGCTAAGCCATTCGAAAAGATTTCTCTTGAGACCTTTGGATTTAAGTCAAAGCAGGCTGATGTCGAAAGTGACTTACTCGATAATGCACTTGAGATCGCTCCTCAAGGAGAGAAAATCAACCAAGAGCTAAGGATAGAAGAAGAAGATGATAGAGAGTCGGATCTACCTTTTGATCCAACACTAGAACTATCAAAGTATACTTCACCTACATTCGAACTCCTAGAAGATTATGCCGATCAAAAAGTAGAGATCGATCGCGAAGAACTAGAGGCTAATAAGGATCAGATCATCCGATCCCTGCTCAACTTTAAGATCGAGATCATCAAGATCAGAGCAACTATCGGACCGACAGTAACACTCTATGAGATCGTACCAGCTCCTGGTGTGAAGATCTCGAAGATCAAGAATCTAGAAGATGATATCGCCTTGAGTCTATCAGCACTTGGTATCCGTATCATCGCCCCTATACCAGGTAAAGGAACGATCGGTATAGAAGTACCTAATAAGAAAAAACAGATCGTCTCATTTAAAGAGGTGATCAAGTCAGATAAATTCCAACATGCCAAGATGGATCTTCCACTGGCACTCGGAAAGACCATATCCAACGAGGTTTTTGTAGCCGACCTTGCCAAGATGCCTCACTTGTTGATCGCAGGTGCCACGGGACAGGGTAAGTCAGTCGGTATCAATACCATCATATCATCGCTCCTATATAAGAAGCATCCAAGCCAAGTTAAGCTCGTACTGATAGACCCGAAGAAAGTCGAGCTATTTCCCTACAGCCAGATCGATAAGCACTTCCTAGCGTATCTGCCTAATGAAGATGAGCCTATCGTCACGGAGACGAGTAAGGTGATCTATACGCTTAACTCTCTTTGTATGGAGATGGACGAGCGATATAATCTACTGAAGCAAGCGCGCGCCAGAAACCTTAAAGAGTACAACGACAAGTTCATCGCACGCAAGCTCAATCCTAATAATGGTCATAGATTCATGCCATTCATCGTCTTGATCATAGATGAGTTTGCGGATCTGATCATGACAGCAGGTAAGGAAGTAGAACTTCCGATAGCGCGTATCGCACAGCTTGCGAGAGCTGTAGGTATCCACTTAATCATAGCAACTCAGCGACCATCGGTCAATATCATAACAGGAGTTATCAAAGCTAACTTCCCAGCACGTCTGGCATTTAAGGTGACTAGTAAGATTGACTCTAGGACGATCCTCGATGCGAGTGGTGCGGATCAGTTGATAGGTCGTGGTGATATGCTCTTATCAGTCGGAGGAAATATCGTCAGACTGCAGTGTGCTTTCGTCGATACACCCGAGGTAGAGCGCATCGTTGATCACATCGGTAATCAACCAGGATATCCTGAGCCATTTTTCTTACCAGAGTATGTCGGTGAAGAAAGTAAGGGGTCGAAGGGTATCAGTATCAGTGATCTTGATGATTTATTTTGGGATGCTGCGGCGCTCGTCGTGACTAACCAACATGGATCTACATCGATGCTACAGCGTAAGCTACAGCTCGGATATAATCGTGCAGGTAGAATCATGGATCAACTAGAAGCGCTTGGTGTCGTAGGCGGCTCTCAAGGAAGTAAGCCTCGTGAGGTCCTTTACTTTAGCGAGATGGAACTGATGCAACTCAAAGAAAATCTACTCAACAAGTAGACTACAGAAAGACATCTCCATAGGCTAGGAATAAGATCAAGACTAGATCGAGTACTACGATCACTCCGATTATTTTCCACTTTTTACTAATTCTCATATCGAGATCATTGCACTTTCGTAAATGTTCTTCTAAGATAATTCAATCTCTCCTAAGAGGTGATGAGTTTTAGACGAATGGATCTTTGGTTCAGATATTCTACTAGATATAATGGCATGTGTTGCTTTGAACGTCTCACTCAAGGTTTGAAAAGTCAGTGTAGTGTATGGG
>CAZXIE010000060.1:0-15104 GCA_964640065.1 uncultured Saprospiraceae bacterium | reverse complement strand
ATGTGTTGCTTTGAACGTCTCACTCAAGGTTTGAAAAGTCAGTGTAGTGTATGGGCCTTGAGCGGGACGCTCAAGGCAACACGATGAAGTTGGCTGATCAAGAAGAGTAGCCTTTTAATGTTTTACTTGTATGTGTTGCTTTGAGCGTCTCGCTCAAGGTTGAAAGTCAATGTCGTGTATGAGTCTTGAGCGGGACGCTCAAGACAACAAGGCGATGTTGACTGATCGTTGAGGATTGACTTCCAATGTTTTACTTGTATATGTTGCCTTGAGCGTCTGACTCAAGACTGAAGTAGTTGGAATCAGATTGCAGGTGGGTCTTGAACGGGACGCTCAAGACAACATCGTCAAATGGTTATGACAACAAAAAAGGCTGCCTTATTCAGACAGCCTTTATATTTTATGGAGAAGTATTATGTCGAACTTCTCGCTCAAAAATGAAACTTCTTATCCTATCTACTTCACCTCTAGTGGGATCGCAACTCGAGTTGTACCCCAAGCCATCGTTAGATGAGCTGAGTGGTCTCTTAAGTGATCAAAAGCGATCAAGAATGACTCTTGCGAATCACTAGCAGTAGTCGGAGTAACCGATACCGCTGCTACAGGTGTGTCTTCTCTAAATGATACCCAATATCCTTCATGAGGAGTATATAGGTGAAACTTCCAAGAGTTAGCGCCAGGCATCGTAAGGATGACATAAGTGCCTGCTGCTACATCCTCTCCTCCGACTTTTACATCATCTGAGAAAGTGATCTTTGTAACTGCATTAGCTCCAGTACGCCAGAGTTTGCCAAGAGGTGCGAGCTCGCTATCATTTGCAAAAGCTGCTCTGTCTTTTAATCCTGGTCTAGAATATTCGACTGTGATGTCTGTGAGTCCTACTGTCTGAGTAGTTGTAGAAGCTGGACTTTTCGCTCTGTCTTGTGCCGTGAGTGACAATCCAAGAAGAGTGACAAATACGAGTAATGTTAGTTGTCTCATGTTATTATTAATATTTACGAAAGTGATACATATCTGTGTGTCAGATAAGCAGCTTTCTACTTACCTATGGAGAGATATTCTCTATCGAAGAATGCTCGATAAGCGCCAACTTGACTTTCCTCTATAACCTTGCGATAGTTCTTCTGATTAATCGCGTAGATGTCAAGAGAGTACTTGCTTTGGTCAGCAAACTCGTTGAGGCGAGTGGATGCCTCACGATAATATTCCATAGAGTCATCCTTACCCGCAAATCTCCTGATGAGTATAACATAAGACTTGTCCTCCTTGTTTAAGACGAGCGCAGTAACTCTTAATTTTTTATCAGCGAAGTACGTGCTATTAAACCCTTCGATACTTTTTTTGACAGCATCTATCTTTTTACCATCAGTATCATAGACAACAGCTACTACATAGTGTAGGCGATCATTTTCTACGACATACTTTTTAAGTACATCCTCATCCACTTCACCTAAGTCGAAACTTTCCTGATCTCCACGTAAGAATCTAAGTAGCTCGCGAGCATAGACTTGTTCTTCTGTACCGTCAAATCGCAAGATGATGCCTCTAAGGGCATTCATATAGTCATCTTTACTTCCTGTGCTGCCGACACATAGCGCCTTCAGGAGTTCGTACTTTGCGATCATATGGTGCTGAGAACCGAATTTTTTATTACCCTCCTCTAAGCGAGTAAGTGTGCCCTTATAGTTATCTCTTTCGAAAAGCTCATATGCACCTTCATACCAAATCTCGATTTCTCTTTCTTCGGTGATAAGGGCGTCAGTATCAGTTGGGTTCTTGAGAAACTTGGCAAAGGAAGAGTTTGGAAACTCTCTGATCAGCCGAGACTTAAAGCTATCGGCTTGACCTTGATTTTCAAGATCGATATAGTTGAGATATACAAAGTAGAATGCCTCCGCCTTGTGCTCAGTATCAGGATACCTCTCAAGCAGCCTGAGAAGTGTCTCATTAGATTTTCTGTGGTTAGACAGCATGGTCCTCAGTCCTGTACCCAACTCAAACATGGCTTTCTCAAGATCTTGATTAGCCGCCTGTCGTGTTGCCTCATCGCGCGGGATGCCTCTCAGAAACTTCTCTTTCTCTTTGGCAAGTAGTACATCAGGCACTTCATTATCCTGTCCACTATCTGTGTCTTCTTGATCAAATGTGCTACTGGACTTTTGAGATCTTCTCCAGTCATCTTCAAGAGGACGGTTACCCCATCTTTTTTGGAAGTCTTTTCTGCCTTGAGTCTTACTAGCCTCGTTGTAAGCAAAGAATCTACTGTTAGCAGCAACAACTGAAGTCGTAGCTACAAAAAAATCATTGCCGCTTCCTTCTTTCGCTGCTTCGTTCTTCTCCCAAGCTTCCTGTGCTTTCTTTCTTGCGATCTTATCCAGTTCATCTTCAGGCAGCGAACCTAGATAAAGGAGGCTATCCTGTACGTTGATGATACTAATATTCTTAGCTATATCTCGAAGGTTATCAGCTTGGATCTCGGTGGCTCTATACCGAGGATCTTTCTCAGTCATGAGGTTGAGCGTACTATCGTAGTATGTATAGGACTCTTCATATTGTTCCTTACCGAGGAAGAGAGTCGCTAGTCTATAATAGATCTCTGACTTGACAGCATCATTTTTGCTATTGCTAAGCGCTAGTTGGAAGCTCTCTAGGGCCGCCTCTTGGTCTCCGCTAGCCAGCTGTACTTCTGCCATGCTCGAGTATACCGATCCGAGATAGTTTCGATGGCGATCCTGACGAGCCATTCGCTCGAGCTTTTTGACTACTTCTTCACTTGACGAAGAGCCTGAAGCCCATTGATTCTTGAGTTGACTGAGCTGTGCATTGACTTCCATCTCGAAGTCTACCTTATAATCCGATACAGCAGCAAATGCTTCTCTTGCCTGAGCGGACTGACCATTCATCTGATAAGCCTGTGCTAATGCGTAAGACATACGTCCCTTCAATCGCTTGTCTCCAGTATTTTCGATCGCATAGTTAAGAGCGTCGATTGCGTTCTTATAGTCTTTCTGCTTCAGATAGTAGTCTGCTCTAACGACAGGTACTTCATCCCTTACCGATTCGAGTACATCTGGCTCTTGCTCTAGCTTATCGAGAAAGTAATTAGCCTCGATCCATTTGCCTCTTTCTATCTGAGTTTTCACTAACCATAGCATCCCTTCGTAGAAGGCTGGCTTGTGCTTGAGAAATCCTCCTCCTGAGTTATTAGTAGCTTTTTTCTTGGCAGCTTCTCTTGCTTGATCTTCTTTGAGCTTCTCCTCTACATATGCTTGATCTTCGCTGAGTAACACGTCTTCTTCAGTACTCGCTATCTCAGTCGGAGCTACTTCTGTTACTGGCTCTGGAGTCGGGGTCTTTTCCTTAGGAGTCGCAGTAGATCTACCTCTTTTTCTGTCTTTATTTCTTTGTTTTCTGTCTTTTTCAGCTTGCTTTCGAGCTTTCTCGCGCTCTTTAGCTATCTGCTTTCTAGACTTTTCCTTTTCCTCTCTTTCCTTTTTTCTTTCGTCCTGTTGGATTTTCCGCTCCTTCGTCTGCTCTTTTCTTCTTTCTTTGGAGGAAGTCTTGCGGTCTGGAGATACGTAGACCCGTGATGTTGGATCTCGAGGATTGAAGTCTTCGACGAAGTATTCTAGCGTTTCTTCTGCAGATTCATAGTCGCCTTTGAGGTACTGTGCTTTTCCCATCAGCACGTAGCAGTCATCGACCCACTTAGATGGCTCATGGAGTGAAGCCACTTTCACAGCTTTCTCGATCGCAACATCCATGTTTTCTTCTACCAGCGATCTATCATCCTCATCACCGAGTTCATAGATTGATATGATCTGGTTATAGTTGTCTTCATGCACTTCATTGAGCTGTGTGACGCTGGCTTTATATAACTCCTTAGCATTGAAAAGGCCGTTATAACGTGCATTCATATCATGCACCTTTGTTTTGAGCCAACCAGTTTCCTTCTTACTCCTCTTAGTTGTGACACAACCGCATAGTAAAGTTGTGATAAGGATGAGGACTGAGCATCTTATGATCTGGAGCTTCATATATGATACGGGACTTTGTAGATCTTATTTTCGAACGAACTGAGTACTCTTAAATAGTATAATTTTGCCAGAGCCACATAGCATCGGTAGATTCTACGTCGTTAGTAGCTATACTTTAACCCTCACTGAGCCATAAATATTTTAATAAAGACACCCTTTAGTAAGCTAGATGCCGACATCTCAAGGTTCTGAAGATCAGACTCAATCGTCACAAGACTATAAGCTCGTGGTGTATAGAAGTGAAGACTTGCAGGAGGTCCGTTCGATGAACCTATCTGTGAGCAGTCTTTATGTCATGATCTCTAGTGTCATATTACTCCTCTGTTTCTTGATTTTCACCTTGCTAGCATTCACTCCTTTGAAGCGCTTGATTCCCGGATATGGACAGATGGAAGCTAACCCAAGATTTCTTGAGTTGGTCGACGGAGTTAACGAGCTAGGAGATCAGATCGACGCTCAGGTGACCTATATCGGAGCACTGAGAACATTGCTAGGTACTGGTCTTGCTGATTCTGAGAGAGGGTCTTTACCGAAGCGAGATAATCAGATTACCACTTCCGTAAATGCTTCAAGTGCCGCAGCCATCAATGTCACTAGGACAGATCATAGATCAGAGGTCATAGAGTCAGGAGTTAGTACTGAGCTATACGATGCACTGAGTGCAGGAGGTGCGATAAAGCCAGTTACTGGTATAGTAAGTTCGAGCTTTGACCCTAGAATCAATCACTATGGCATCGATATCCTATCACCAGCACAGACACCGATTATGGCTACTATGGATGGTATAGTCTTCAGTTCAGGATGGGACTTAGAGACAGGATATTCATTGGCCATACAACATGAGAATAACATCTTGTCATTTTACAAGCATAACTCGCAACTTTTAAAAGAGAAAGGTACCTTTGTGCGCGCTGGAGAAGCGGTCGCCATCATTGGAAATACAGGTACACTCTCAAGTGGTCCACACTTGCATTTCGAATTATGGCATAATGGCAAGCCGATTAATCCAGAAGACGTATTTAAATTCTAGTACATGAGTAGTCATTCTTTAAAAGAGTTAACAGACGAGCAGGGGAACTTGATTAGTCCAGTACTTCCTGATGAAGTTAAAAATTACCTGATTGATATAGATGGTACCATTACCGAGGATGTTCCCAACGAGGAGCCAGAAAGAATGGTAACGTGTGAACCATTCCCTGATGCCCTTGAGATCCTTAACAAGTGGTACGATGAAGGTCATATCATCACTTTCTTTACTTCACGAACTGAAGAACATAGGAGAGTGTCTGAGACTTGGCTGAAAAAGCATGGATTTAAGTATCACGGTCTCTTGATGAATAAGCCTCGCGGAGGTAACTATCATTGGATAGATAATCACATGGTGAGAGCTACAAGATTTAAAGGCCACTTTACAGACCTCATCAAGGTCAACAAGGAGATAGAGGTTTTCGACAAGCCTACTTCTTAGGATATAGCTGACTCAGTGCTTCTTGTAAGGTAGGATAATCGAACGAAAATCCTGCTTCCCTGATCTTTTTACTGCTGATATTTGAGCTGTTGAGTACGACTCTTGCCATCTCACCGAATACGAGCTTTATGCCAAATGCTGGTGCAGGTAGTAACAAGGCTTTCGAGTTGATCGCATTTTTCAGTTGATTAGTGAACTCTTTATTAGTGAGCACCTCTGGAGCTACAGCATTATAGATCCCCTGAAGTTGCTCTTGTATGGCATAGACTAATATCTGAGATACATCATGTAGATGTATCCAACTAATTAGTTGCTGACCATTTCCAAGATAGTTAGCTATACCGAGAGGTATCGTCTGAGCCATTTTTTCGAGAGCACCTCCTTCTGGAGACAACACGGTCCCGATTCTGATGATACTCAAGTGATCGACAAGTCCTTTAGCCGGTAGAGCAGCTTCTTCCCAAGCAACACAGACATCTGATAGAAACTCCTTTGTAACTACTCCATCACCTTCAGACAGATATTGAGTTCCACCATCACCATAGTAGCCTATGGCAGAAGCAGAGACATAAGACTTCACCGCAAGCTGTCTTTCCTTGATGGTCTCGATTAATAAGGCATTGGTGTTTACGCGACTATCGAGGATCTCTTTTTTACGTGATTTTGTCCATTTACCATCCGCTATACCCGATCCTGCGAGGTTGATGATGTGGTCTACTTTTGTGACCGAAGGATCGATATAGTTGTTCTGTATATCCCAATGAACGAAGTACTTTTCCTTCGAAGCTTTCTCCTTATTACGAGTCAGTATATAGACCTCGTATCCTTCATTTCTAAGGAGTTGCGTTAGATATGTGCCGATGATACCTGATCCGCCTGCTACGATTATTGTCTCCATATGGGTGTTTTCACTAGAAATACAAAGAGTGAAGGCCTTAACTTTGTTCTATATTACTGAGTAATTATAAATCAACCCGCCCATGAAAGTTACTGAAGTATGCAGACTGCTCGTGTTTTACGCGTTCCTATTTTTTATGATGGGCTGTCAAAGTGACCAAAGAGATGCTATTTCCGATGAAGCAGTTGATGAGATTGTGGTGAGGTTATCAGACCAACCAGAAAGCTTCAGTCCCTTTATGGCTAAGTCTGCGATTGCTAGGCAAGTATACAAGTACATGTATAATACGCTTGGCGATTACGATTATCAAACTTCAGAACTAAAACCAGTCTTGATTGAGGCACTGCCAGCAGTCACTAGCACCGATAGTGGTGGATCTAGATATACCATGAGAATAAAAGAGGACGCCGTATGGGAAGATGGTACGCCAGTTACAGGCCACGATGTTGCCTGGAGTTTCAAGATCATATTTCACCCAGGAGTGGTCATTCCTGCTGTTAGAGGTTCTTTTGAAGATGTACAAGATGTGCAAGTCGATGAAGAGGATCCAAAGTCCTTTACCATTGTTACAAATACTAAGAAGTTTTTAGAAAAAGATATCATACTCAATTGTGATCTATATCCCAAGGCAGTATATGATGCCGCTGGAATTTTAGATGCTTACAGCATTGCTCAGTTAAAGCAAGGCGAAGTTCTCCTATCAGATGAAAGTCTAAAGCAGGTTGGTGAAGACTTTTCCAGCATCACATATATCAAAGAAAAAGCGGGTGGGTCTGGTCCTTACGAATTAGAAAATTATACTGAAGGACAGTTTGTAGTTTTAAAGAAAAAAGAAGATTACTGGGGCCTTAATTATCCCGATGTAGATCAGCTTAACCAATATCCAGAAAGAATAATTTTTAGGATTATTCCTGATGAAACTACAGCACTCACTTTGCTTAAGAATAAGGAGGTAGATTTTATGGATTTTAGTAGATCTGCGATTGCCCAGTATAATGATCTCATTCAAGATTCCACTTTCTCACAAGATTTTGATTTTGAACAAACTACCATTCCAAGATTTATCTATGTCTTGATGAATCATGAAGATGAGAGACTTTCAGATGTTCATGTGAGAAAGGCGTTGCGTCACCTTACAAATACTGATAGAGTGATAGAGTTGCTCGCCGGCGGGTACGCTCAGCCTCAAAATGGACCTATACATCGATCAAAGCCTCATTATAACGCCGATATAACTTTAGAAAAGTATAATCCTGATCTAGCAAAAAAAATCCTTGATGATGGTGGCTGGATAGATAGTGATGGAGATGGTATTAGAGACAAAGTTATTAATGGAAGACGTGTTCCATTAACTTTGTCATGGCACATATCTGGATCAGCTACAAGCACGAGCTTGAGTGCCTTGGTATTAGAAGCAGCGAAGGAGGTTGGGATGAATATTGAAATAATAGAAAAGCCTTTTGGTGCTACGCGGACTGAAAATTTATACACAGGAGATTATGATATAACAGTGATGCAAAAGACCCAATCTCAGTTATTGGATGATTTATACTTAGCGTATCACTCGACATCTATTGGCGGAGGTGGAGATAATCTGATGAGATACTCTGATGAAAAAGTAGATGAGCTAGTGCAGGTGATAAGAACTACTGATAGTGACTCTGAACGTCTCGAAGCTTATGCTGAAGTCCAGGAGATACTATATGAGGATGTTGATGCTATTTATCTCTATTCTCCAGAATTAAAGTTTGTAGTTAATGATGATATTAATCCTGCCTTAAGCCCGTTAACTCCAGGGTATTTTCTCAATTCTAAGGAGGAGTAAGACGCATGTGGGGATATGTCTTACGTCGTGTGGTGCTAATCATCCCTACCTTGTTGATTATTGCTGTGCTTTCATTTTTTCTCCAGTCACTGACACCGGGTGATGTGGTGGCTGATAGACTGACGATAGAAGGAACAAGCATCTACAATTCTAAAGATTCCTATGACCAAGCGTACAAGAGATTAGAAAATCAGATGGGTCTTGACAGGCCTAAGTTTTACTTTGGAGTATTGCCATCGTATTTCCCAGATACGCTCTATAGAGTATTCCCAAAGCAAAAAAGAATCTCATCGACGACTATTTTAAGACAGGTTAAGAATTGGAAGCAAGTAGAAGAATTTTATAAGGCGCTTTCGTTGGCTAGATCAACTTTGGAAAATTCTGAGACTACTTCAAGTGGTTTGCTTTCTGTAATCAATAAGATAGAGGTAGAGAAAGATTTGTCTTCTGTACTTTCAAGAAAAGGAGAGATGTTATCTGAAATTGAAAAAGCAGAAATCCATAATTCTGCGGAAATTCATATTCTTATGTCTTTAGTCTCATCTCTCGATGAATTAAAAACAGAAAATCCCTTTTCTTGGCCGACGCTGAGATGGTTCGGATCTCAGAATCAATTTCACTATTGGTTGACACATCTTTTTTCTAAAAAGAATACTTCTGTAGTAGATGGTGCTCCAGTGGCCACTAAGATATCTAGAGCGTTGTCATGGACAGTATCGCTTGGATTGATTTCCTTGATTCTCATTGGGATATTAGCCCTGATGATAGCTTATTTGCAAGTGTATTATGCGGGAGGATGGTTGGATAAAGTACTATCTGGCTTTTGGTACTTTCTATTGGCTATGCCGACATTTTGGTTTGCTACTTTGATGGTAGTATTTTTTACAACACCCGAGTATGGGTCTTGGACGGATGTCTTTCCTTCTATTGGAATTAAGCCTGCCTTTATAGAGAAGTCTTTTATTAGTGAGCTGCTTGATAATTCTGCGCAGTTGATTCTTCCGATCTTTTGTATTACCATTTTGTCATTAGCATATCTTGTTATTCAGACGAAAAGCGATCTAACAAGAGTTTTATCAGAGCCTTATATGAAAGCTTCTCGATCTAGAGGATTATCATTTGCAATGAATCTAAAGCAGCATGCGCTGCCCAATGCTCTTCTTACTTATATAACTATCCTGAGTGGTGCTATACCATCGATCTTTACAGGATCTGTTATCATAGAAGTTATCTTCAATATTCCAGGTGTCGGGAGGTTGTTACTGTATTCTGTTCAGCAACAAGATTGGCCTGTTGTTTTCTCCATTGTTATTGTGATATCCTTGGTGACTGTCATGAGCTATATCCTTGGTGATATCATCTTAATGTGGTTGTATCCTAAGACTCGATCAAGTTTCAACATAACTAATACCTAGTGATGACAGGAGGTAGAGGGGATATAAAGATGTGGCTGGCCTTGATAGGTATACTCTTTTTAGTATTGTTAGGATTATTCAGTAATGTGATAGCGGGTGAAGATGGTTGGATTCGATTTACTCCGCACGAAATTCCGGAAGAGGGTACACCTTATAGCCCTCCAGGTACTAACATATCAAGTGGTACTTCAGGAAAATCAAGGACTTACGTCTTAGGTAGTGATCAGCTAGGTAGAGACGTAGCTTCACGATTAGTACACGGGACTAGGATAGCTTTGAGGGTAGGCTTATTAAGTAGCTTGATCAGCCTAGGCATTGCTCTATTGCTAGGAGCGTTAGCGGGTTATTATGGTGATAAAACACAGAGGGTAACTGTCTATCAGATACTGGTTTTTGTTCTTGGAGCTATACTGATACACTATTATTCATACGAAGGTGCCTTCTATGAGGGAACAGACGGAGCTTGGACATGGTCATTCCTTTCCTATAGCTTGACAGCTATAGTTGGACTAGGATTAGTGCTGCTGCTGTGTCATATGTTGAGAAGATGGGAAGCGAACTCTGTAGCTCTTAAGTGGGATACCCTAGTGATTAAGTTGATCGAGGTTTTCAAATCTATCCCAAGCCTCTTCCTTTTACTTGCTGTATTTGCTATTATCAGAAGACCTTCTGTTACTGCAGTGATCGTTATCATTGGATTGATCCGATGGCCTGCTCTAACTAGAATCATTAGGGCAGAGATCCTTCAAATCAAGCAGTCTTCCTACATACAGAATGCAAAACTCCTCGGCATACCTGATATCGTTGTATATATGAAGCATATCCTTCCGAACATCTATCCGCCCATACTGATAGTCACTGCTCTCAATATAGGTACAGCCATCCTTGTAGAGTCCTCACTTTCTTTCCTGCATATCGGACTTCCTATCACCGAAGTGAGTTGGGGAAGAATGCTTAGTGATGCAAGAGACTACATACCTGCGTGGTGGTTAGCATTGGGGCCTGGCGTGATGATTTTTATTGCGATTCTCTCATTTAACACCATTTCTCAGCGGCTAAGTCACCATTTCGAGTCGAATTAACATTTGGTGATAATCAGAGATTATTAGGAGTTTATAGTAGTCAAATCGAGAACATTCTACTTATAATTCAAATATTTGATATTATCAAATTATGATAAGTAACTATAAGAAAGCTGTAATCCCTATTAATACTGATGTTTCCCCCAATAAGTCCATTAACTCTTGTCTCTATAAATATTAAAGTATACTTTTGATCTTTAACAACTTTTTAAATAACTAAAATACTTAGTATGAACAAAGGAGATTTAATCGATGCGGTAGCGGAATCAATTGGCGTATCAAAAGGAGATGCTACAACAGCTGTTAACACGGTTTTCAGCTCTATCGAAGGATGTCTTCAGAGTGGTGACAAAGCTGCATTTGTTGGTTTCGGTACATTCTCTATAAATCATAGGCCTGCTAGAAATGGAAGAAACCCGGCTACAGGAGAGACTATCAAAATCAAAGCTAAAAATGCTGTAAAGTTCAAAGCAGGGAAAGCACTTGTTGAATCAATGAACTAATGGCTGAAGTAATAGTCTAAAACAATATGTAAAGGCAATCTAATTCAATTAGATTGCCTTTTTTTGTCCTCATAATCTTCGGTATGAAATTCGGTACAAAAGTTATTCATGCAGGCATCAGGCCTGATCCTTCTACAGGAGCTATCATGACTCCTATCTATCAGACATCGACTTACGTACAGGAGAGTCCAGGTGTACATAAGGGTTACGAGTATGCTCGTACTCAGAACCCAACAAGGACAGTTCTCGAGGAAAACCTAGCTTCACTAGAAAATGGAGACTATGCCATTTGTTTTGCTTCGGGTCTTGCGGCCATGGATGCCATCTTGAAGACTCTACAACCTGGTGATGAAGTCCTTTGTACTAATGACTTGTATGGAGGCTCGTACAGGTTACTCAGAAAAATATTTGAAGGATTTGGCCTGGTTGGCAAATTCATCGATATGACTGATGTAAGTTCTGTATCAGATCACTTTACAACCGCCACTAAGCTTCTCTGGGTAGAAACACCTACTAATCCGATGCTTAGTATAGTCGACATTCAAGCTCTATGTGAGATAGCTCAAAATCATAAAGTACCAGTCTGTGTAGACAATACTTTCTCGTCGCCATACCTACAGACGCCATTAGATCTAGGTGCTGACCTTGTGATCCATAGTGCTACCAAGTATATCAATGGCCATTCAGATGTAATCCATGGTGCAGTGATTACAAAGAATAAAGATATTGCTGATCAACTGAGGTTCATACAGAATGCTGCAGGTGCGGTGCCAGGACCTATGGACTGCTTTTTAGTGCTGAGAGGAATCAAAACTCTTCATTTACGAGTGGAAAGATCTTGTGCTAATGCTGCTAAAATCGCTGAGTTTCTTAAGGGCCATGGCGCAGTCGCTAAGGTGTATTACCCGGGATTTGAAGATCACCCTAATCATGTTGTTGCTAAAAAACAAATGCGCGACTATGGAGGTATGGTCAGCTTTGACTTAGTGAAAAACAGCTACGAGACAGCTGAAAAGATACTAAGTGGAACTCATCTTTTTGCACTTGCTGAGTCCCTCGGTGGGGTAGAGTCATTGATTGGGCATCCAGCAAGCATGACACATGCATCTATTCCAAAGGAAGAGAGGCTTAAAGTTGGACTCACAGACTCTTTGATAAGGTTAAGTGTAGGAGTCGAAGATGTGGATGATTTGATAAGTGATTTGCGTGCAGCGCTCGATAAGTTGTAGTTATCGAATCAATCAATATTTTTGATAGGATAACTCATATAATGTTCTTTCTATAGAGATCCGAATGAGACTTTATTTTGACAAATAAGGATATAGCTCAATTGACCAATGCTACGAGGCAAAAGTGAATGAGGTTATGAATAAAATGAAGAATGAAGGCTTATTGTCATTTAATAGAAAAGAATTAGGTGGTTTAAGTAGATAAAATTTTAAAGCGCATGAAAAATTCAACTATTAAAGCTTTACTGTGGTTTGGCTTGATTGCATCTGTACTTGTCGGTATTGGAGAATATATGCTCCACTTCTTACCTGGGGGCCCAGGGGGAGAAGTTGCTATGCTAGAGGATGTGCCCTTAGGCAGAGCTAGTACTGGGCATTTTTTTGCAGTGATCGGTGCACCTTTATACTTCGCTGGTTATTATGGTCTAAAAGAGCTCTTTAAACGCAGTAATGTCAAGCTAGCTAACCTGCTTTTTATACTTGGTGTTCTGGCCTTTTTTGTCGGAGGTATTTGGATATCATCAAGGTACTTAGGTGCGGTTATATTACAAAAGAGTAATGGATCACCTAATCATGATTACTTCCTACAGCAGTACGAAGATCATTATCAGATTTTAGTATGGGCACTTCGAATAGTAGTGCTGAGTCTATCAGCCGTTTATGTTATGCTTATATTGAAAAATAAGCAGAACTTCCCAAAATGGATGGCCATCGTTAATCCGATTGTATTACTTATTATAATTCTCTCATCTCTAATTTGGTTTAATCCTCTTGGCATACATGTCGCCCCTATTGCGATGAATGTCACACATTTTATATTTTTTGGTTTGATCTTATATCAATTTTCTAAACATCAAAATCAATCAGTTGCGTTATGAAAAAGGTGCTTTTAATTTTACTTGCTATTATAGTAATAGCGGTTTTAGGAATTCTTTTCTTCTTCAAATCAGATTCAAAGAATCCTTATGCTAATACAAACTGGGGGAGGTTTAGTGGTGCATCTGCTACCGCCGACGTACCAGATGATAATTATGGAAAGGATTTTCATGGATGTGACTATTCTGTACCAAAGGAAGAAATACCTGTCTTCAAAAAAACTTCACTTTCTTGGAATAATGAATTTGATAATTTAAAGTCATTGCCACTCATGGGATCAGCTTTAATCGATGTGGACAATGATGGTGTAGATGAGTTATTTTTAGGAGGCGGAGTATTACAAGAAGACGTATTACTCCGATATTCTGATGATGGATTTGTTAAATCAAGTTATAATCTACCTGTAAAGCCAGCTAATACTACAACCTTTGGAGCTGTCTCTTTTGATTTAGATTCTGATGGTCGAACTGATTTAATCCTGACTGGTGATTATGGAGTTATGTGGTGTAGAAATATTGGTGATGGATTTGAAGCGTCTATCATACCGGTCCCGTTAGACGAAAAATCTGTAGCGACATCTGTTACTTTGGGTGATATAGATCACGATGGAGATGCAGATATGTTCGTGAGTGCTTACATCAAATTAGATAAAATGGAGGGGCAAACCATTTTCAAGGATTTTAATTATGGCGGCAGTAGTCTATTGATGATTAACAATGGGGACAATACATTCACAGATAAAACAGAGGAATTAGGTCTCACTTATGTACATAATACATTCTGCGCTGTTTTTGTCGATGTCGATAATGATGGATTTTTGGATTTAGTTGTTGCACATGATACAGGAGAGGTGAGAACTTATAAAAATGATGGAGGTAATGGATTTACTATGAAACCTAATCCTACTACTAGTAAGTATTCATACCCAATGGGTATAGCAGTCGGAGATTATAACAATGATGGCAATGTAGATTTTTTCTTTTCTAATACTGGAAGTTCTGTTCCAGAGTTTTTGGCGAGGGGAGATCTAGCTGACGAAGATGAATTTATAGGAGATTGGATGTTGTTCGAGAATAAGGGAGATTTTAGTTTTGTGGATGTTGCAGAATCAAAGAAAGTAGCAGACTTTGAATTTTCCTGGGGTGCTCTTTTTCAAGATTTTAATTTAGATGGGAGACAGGACTTAGTTGTCGCTGAAAATTATGTAGACTTTCCACCTCACAAACTTTTTAAATTACCAGGAAGATTTTTACTTCAAAGAGAAGATGGAACTTTTGCTTCTGTAGAAGATCAAGCAAATGCGATCAATAAAAACTATGCTATAACACCACTGACGAGTGATTTCAACTCTGATGGCTATCCTGACCTTGTTTTTGTAAACCTATCAGGAGAATCAAGAGCCATTATTAACTCTGGTGGAAGTGCTAATCATATCGCATTCAAGTTTGCTGAGAACGCAAAAAATTTAGGTGCTAAGGTTACAGTTACGAAGAATGATGGTTCTATACTTTCAGACGTATATGTTATAGGAGAAGGATTAGCTAGTGATCAGACTTCTACCGTGACATTTGGATTAGGTGGGGAAGAAAGTGTTAAGTCGGCCGTTATTGTATTTGGTGATGGTAGCCAAAAATCGATAGATAGCCCTGCTATTAACACGGTACATAACTTGTAATAGGTTAACAAAGAATTGATACCAGATCTTTAGGATTTCGCCAGGAGTAGCACTAATCATATTTGGTTTTGTCTTGCTATTGAATAGTGTGAGGTG
>CAZXIE010000059.1:13515-20684 GCA_964640065.1 uncultured Saprospiraceae bacterium | reverse complement strand
TCGAACTCAAAGTCAGCTTCTAGTGTCGGTAGAATCCTTACTATTATATCTGCACTATCAGAACAAACAAATGATCCAGGATTCAGCACTATATTACCACTATAGATACCCAGGCCAGGGAACGTTATCAAAGGATCCGTCTCAGAACTTGTTATCACATCATCATCTATCTCAAAGCTCCAAGCTATTTCATCTATGAAAGCCACATTGGTACTTGTGCTGATGAACTGAACATCATTGTCTCCGCATGAGAATACTTCAAAAGTGCCATCAGTACTGGCTCTATCAGTAGCGATCGAGGCTTCTACATCTCTTTCGCATATCGTAACAACGAACTGCATGTCTCTTCTGATCCGTGATAGCACTACGCCATCTCTGTACTCTGTAGCACATACGGCCATCACGAGCTCACCGGTGATATTAGGTGTCCCTGATATAAGTCCAGTAAAACGATCTATCCCTAACGTCGGGTCCCCTGCCACAGGTGCATCTTCGGAGAAGAAAGTAGGATCAAACTGTACTTCTCTATAGTCGTTAGGACCACAACCTTCTGGGTCTGGCGCAACACGGTCGCATTCACTTTGGACCTGATTAGGAGGAATAAACCTACCTGAAGATAGAGGAGTACATAGCTCATATATAACGCTATCCCCTTCCATATCTTCTACGGCATGATCAAATCTGAATGGAAATCCTGCACATAAAACCGATGGAGGGAACTGTCTATAGGCGATCGGATCATTACAACTCCTGAGCCCTTCGGGCGTAATCTCGATCTCAAAGACCGAGCCTTCCATAGAAGCGTTAACGATATTTGTTATCCCGACTCCTCGACAGCACCTCTGAAAGGAGATCATATAATCATCATCTATCCAATCCAGCGTCACCTCAAAACGGTAGACCCCTCTAAGAACCATCAACGTCGGTTCAAAAATCAAACAATCCAAATCATTGACCGGTACTACTTCTTCTGGTTGAGATAAGTCAAAAGGACCAAACTTCTCCACGAATGCCCAGTTGCCTCTATTCCCAAGATTTCTGTATACGCCAAACTGTGCGTCATCATCAAATGACCTAGCCGCTAGTGTATCTGGATTAAATCTTCCATCCCTAAATAGCTGAAACTCGATCATCAAGGTGGTTGTTTGATTAACCGAATCAACGAACAAGCATTCGTAAGAAACATCCCCTCCGATTATATGGCTCGCTTTAAGAGATATTTCAAAGCTCAGAGATATAAGGATTATCAATATATATTTAGACATTTGTCCGCCATAAGTGTAGAGCATATATCTATTTATCATTTTTACAGTGATAAGATAACGCTCTATAATAAAAAGTGTTATGATATACGCCTAGATCATGGAGCAAAGTATAGAAGTGTCGGCTGTCATCCAATCAGAAATTGAGAATTGTGTCAAGGCTCTCAAGAGAGGACACGTAGTTTTATATCCTAGTGATACGATCTGGGGACTTGGTTGCGATATAGAGAACAAGAGTGCAGTGGAGAGAGTCTACGAGATTAAACAGCGGAAGAGATCTAAGCCCCTCATTCTCATAGTCAGCTCTATCGCGATGCTCAAGAAGTATATCACTTATATACACCCACGTGTTGAGACCTTACTCACTCATCATACGAAGCCCTTAACCATCATTTACGAGGCGTCAGCCGAAGTGCCACCATATCTACTCAATCAGGAGAAAACCATCGGCATCAGAGTGACCCATGATGAGTTCTGTAAGGGGGTCATAGATATCATAGACAAGCCACTCATCTCCACGTCTGCCAACATAGCTGGGCAACCTTCTCCTGAAAACTATGAAAGCGTATCTGAAAAAGTGAAGGAGATGGCAGATCATAGCGTCGATCCTTTCCTCGACAAACAGGAGCCTCAGCTTCCTTCGGTCATCGCTACTTTTAATAAAAAGGGAGAGCTAGATTTTCTTAGACTTTAGTTCTCGTCTGTAAATCGTTTTTCAAATTCTGACTCTAGTATCACCTGTAGTGCAGTCTGCATATGCATATCTACATCGTCCCTATATAGTGTATCTCCATAAGCTAAGACCTTATCTAAAACTTGCCACTTCAATCTCTGTACATATTGTTTATAACACATGGTATCTCCATTGATTTGACCAGCGATCATATCACTCGAGGTAAATAGCGTCCTTCTATCTTCTGCGCTCCATGCCTTGCGTTTAGCAATCAGCTTTTTAATTTCTGTCTTATCAGCAGAGGATGGCTCACATGGCGCAAGAGTAACATCAACTCCTACACCTTTGTCCGCACTAGGCAGGCTTCGTCGCCCGTCCACAGAAAGAAACGTTGTATCTATTTTATTTTTATAAATACTTCGACCTGAAGGCAAGATGTATTCGCCTATAGAGAGATTGATAGAGCCTTCATTAGACAAGTCATAATTCTGTTGGATCAACCCCTTCCCATAAGTGTGACTCCCTATGACAACAGCCTTATTATGATCTTGAAGCACACCTGCTAATATCTCACTAGCTGAAGCTGAGTTTTCATTGCAAATAATCACAAGCCGTTCTATATCTAGAAATCTCCTACCGTTGGACTTATAAACTTGAGACACACTGTTGCGGCTTTTCGTCTCTAGAAGAACGACATTTTCTTGCTCAAACAACTGGTTTAAGATTTTCATTGTTTCTTCTACTACCCCACCTGGATTATCTCTTACATCGATAATCAAACTACTTGGAGAAACACCTTTGGAGTCCTTGTGCTTTTCTAAAGCTTGCATCATGTCCTGATAGACCGACTTATAGAATCTATGGATTTTAACATAAGAGACTAAAGCTCCGTCTTGTGATAATATATAGTCATCCACTAAAGGAAGACTGATATCATCTGGTGTTAACTCTACAGACTTAGTAACCGAATTTTGTGCAGTCGATATGGTAAAAGCCATGGTTTGATCTTGGTGCTGCAAGTAGCCAATCAAGCTATCTAAACCAGCACTTCCTTGAGAAAAAGAAGTGCTATCAACACTCAGAATGATATCTCCTATCTTAATCCCAGCATTGTGTGCCGGTGACCCTTCGACTACATCATAACAGAAGATCGAATCCCCTGCCTCTACAAATTCGACACCTATACCTGCATACAGCCCCTTCATGTATTTATTATAGTAAGCGTCTTGATCGGATTTAAAGTAATGACTGTAGGGATCTAATTGTTCTATGATGTGTTCTATCACATCATCTGTGAAAGATGACTCTATTGGTTTACCGTAGTACTTAGAATTGATATGCTCCGTAGTTTCGTAAATAGCCGATAATTTATCGGCTTCATTGTCGGTTTTTGAAGAAAACCCATCTCGCACTAAAGAATCTTCTAATCGCATGCCGAAGACCATACTAACGATGCTAACCACCGCTATTATAAGGGGTAAGAGGTATGAATCACCACTAAGAGAAGGCTTCATGAGGACGTTTCTATAGAATGGCCAAAAGTACTCAATGATAAATTGAAGACGTAGTATTCCTCTTTCGTCTTTTTAATGCATCTATCATTGACTCTTTACTTATCTTACCGCCGTTCTATTAAATTATATTTTCCAATAATACTAACATGAAATTAGACAAGACTGACTTAAGCATCATATCTATGATGCTTCAGGATGCAAAAACTTCCTATGCTGATATAGGAAAAGAATTACATGTATCTGGTGGGACAGTACATGTAAGACTCAAGAAACTTACAGAGATGGGAGTCATCACTGGAAGCAAATTAAAAGTGGATTTCACTAAGCTTGGGTATGACGTAATCGCCTTTGTGGGAATCTTCCTAGAGAAGAGCCAATATTACTCTCAAGTGATCAGCAGCTTAGATGCGATACCAGAGGTCATCTCTGCTCATTACACCACGGGTAACTATAGCATCTTCGCGAGATTGATCTGTCGAGATACTGATCACCTAAGAGAGGTTCTCTCTACTAAAGTGCAACAGATCGAAGGCATACAACGTACTGAGACATTCATCTCACTTGAAGAATCTATCAGCAGACCTCCTACAGTGATAGGAGAAAATGAAAAGCCTACAAAAAAGAAAAGGAAGAAAAAGTAACTTTTCTTCCTTTCCAGAATGTAAATCTTAAAGTGCTCTTAGGCTCCTAAGTAGTGCTTTAAGAGTTTACTTCTAGAAGAAGACCTTAGTTTATTAATAGCTTTATCTTTGATCTGTCTTACTCTTTCTCGAGTAAGACCAAATCTCTCTCCTATATCTTCGAGAGACATCGGATGCTCAGCACCGATACCGAAGTAAAGTTTTATAACGTCGCACTGTCTTTCAGTAAGAGTGCCGAGTGATCTCTCTATCTCTGTACGAAGAGAAGCACTATACTCTAGGCCTGTATCTGTTCCTGGGGTAGCACTATTCTCAAGGACATCAAGAAGACTGTTATCTTCTCCATCTACGAATGGTGCATCCATCGATACGTGTCTCGCAGCTACTCCAAGTGTAGTTTCAACCTCTTCAGTAGGTATCTCGAGAAGCTCTGCAAGCTCACTTGAAGATGGCTCACGCTCATACTCTTGTTCTAACTCAGAGAAGGCTCTGTTGATCTTATTCAGAGATCCCACTTTGTTCAGTGGTAATCTTACGATACGAGATTGTTCTGCTAGTGCTTGTAGGATAGATTGTCTAATCCACCAAACAGCATAAGAGATAAACTTAAATCCTCTCGTCTCATCAAAGCGTTGTGCTGCTTTGATCAGTCCTAGATTTCCTTCATTGATCAAGTCACTGAGGGATAAGCCTTGGTTTTGGTACTGTTTTGCAACTGATACGACAAATCGCAAGTTGGCTTTAGTAAGGCGCTCAAGGGCTTCTTGGTCACCTTCTTTGATTCTTTTGGCTAAATCTACTTCTTCTTCGGGGGTGAGGAGATCAACTTTACCGATTTCTTGTAAGTACTTTTCAAGAGATTGGCTTTCACGGTTCGTTATGGACTTCGTAATCTTTAGCTGCCGCATCTATTATTGCTTTGAGTAGACAAAATGATTATTACCGATGACGAATATATACTCTTTTGGTATACGGTGCCGAGAAGAAATACTTTTATAAAGTCATATAAGATTGAAAATTAATTTGTTTCGATATTCTTTGCATGTTAAGATTTTTTGTTCTTAATTGCCACGATCTTGAAAAATCCAAACACAAAATTGTTTTAAGAAAGCGGGATGAAAAGAGTGAAAATAGACTTAGAGTATATGTTTCGTGCTTCACCTGCGATCTTATATACATTCCTTACAACACCAGCATGCTTAGTGCGCTGGTTTTGTGACGAAGTAGATATCCTAGAAGACATCTATACATTTACATGGTCTGGCGATGATGAGATAGCTGAGCTAGTTGATGATATAGAAGAAGAAAGAGTACGCTTCGTCTGGGAAGACGCTGAAGATGACGAGTACGTCGAGTTTCGCATGTATAAATCTGATGTGACTAATGAAACAGTTATGGAGATTACTGACTTCTGTGATAAGGGTGAAGAGGGAGAACAGACTGATTACTGGGAAAATCTCTTAGTTAAACTCAGGAAAGAGACTGGAGGATAGGATACCTTCCCATAATGTCTCATGTCTGAGGTATTATTTCCAAAGCATATGGTGAACTAGAAGCTATGCTTCCGACGTTCATATCGAGAACACAATCCCTAATCGATTGAAACCAAGTAGTATTATCTGGCAGTGTCTGATTACTCTGACATTGATCGTCTTAAGTCTGTGGGTATACGACAGACAGTTTAAGACAGTATACATCCAAGAAAAAAGTCCGATCATAAGTGAGGTCAGCTATGAGTATCCTCCTGGCAAAACTCGTATAGATGCTCTTAGGAGCATGTATGACTTAGACTTCATCAGTGTGTCTAAAAAGGCCAAAACATCGGTAGTATTTATAACTGCCTTTGAAAAAGTTGACAATACTAGATACCAAGACGAATACAGAAAAGAAAAAGGTTCTGGCGTTATCATCTCCCCAGATGGCAATATCGTAACCAACTATCATGTCATCGCTGATGCAGATTATATCGAGATCACACTAGAAGATAAGCGTGAGTTCAGAGCTGAAGTCATAGGCTTTGATAAAGCGACAGATCTTGCTCTTCTCAAGATAGAGTCTCAAGGACTTCCTTTTCAAAGATTTGCTAATTCGGACTCACTTCAAGTTGGTGAGTGGATTTTAGCTATCGGTAACCCTTTTGGCCTTCAGTCTACTGTTACTGCAGGTATCGTAAGTGCAAAGGCAAGAAATCTAGACATCATCGATCATAATGATATCGAGTCGTTCATACAGACCGATGCCGTTATCAACCCAGGCAGTAGTGGCGGAGCACTTATCGATGCACAAGGAGCACTGATGGGTATTTTTTCAGCCATCATATCCAAGTCGGGAAACTACGAGGGATTGTCTTTTGCCATACCTAGTAACTTGGCTCGCAAGGTGATAGTTGACATCAATGAGTTTGGAGCAGTCCAACGTGGAAAGATCGGAGTTACAGTCACTGACGTAAATGCTGATAATGCAGAGCTTGTGAAGCTACCTTTTATCAAAGGAGTGATGATCTCTGGAGTTAATCTTAATAGTGCAGCTGCGGATGTTGGCCTCAAAAAGCGAGATGTCATTACGAATGTTTCTGGTAATGAAGTTGCCTCAACTGCAGAATTCTACGAAGCACTTAACAGGTACAGACCTGGTGACGAGATCGAAATGACCTACTACAGAAAGTCAAAGCCTTACTTGGCAAAGATCACCCTAAGAAACTATCTCAACACTACAGATTATATAGCTGTAAGAAGTGACAAAGTCCTCCGAGATCTTGGTATCGAAGTAAGAGACTTAAACAACAAAGAAGTTGCTCGGGTAAAGTCCGATGGAGTTTATGTCGTAAGCGTGGCTAAAGGAAGTAAGATCGATCAGACCAACATGGAACCAGGCTATATCATAGAACACTTCAACGATATACGAATCCGTAATGCGCAAGAACTTATCGCACTTCTTAAGCATACTGAAGGAGAAGTCACACTAAGAGGTTTCTATGAAAGGTACCCGGATGTCTATCCATATACCTTTAGTACTGGGAGCGACTAATACGTTCACATGTTGTGCTGAAATAAACAGAGTCGCAGCGTACTGTATGTCT
>CAZXIE010000059.1:0-13415 GCA_964640065.1 uncultured Saprospiraceae bacterium | reverse complement strand
CTGTCGCGAGACGCGAAAGACAACACTTTGTATTTTCGAAGTTAAGTTGCGGGTCCACTCTCAACCCATGCATGACAAAACAGAATTCACACTTAACCATAAGGAAAGACATACAGTGCCTTGACTCCTGACAACGATCGTCTAGGAAATGTACATTGTAAGTATAAAGAATGGAAAAACTATGGACCCGATGAGAGCCCATAGTATTCTAATGCCTTGGCTTAATATCTTCTTGGTCGATATCCACCGCCACCTCTTCGATCGTTATCACGATCTCGGTAACCACCGCCACCTCTTCGGTCACGGCCACCGCCACGACTATCTCTTCCTTGAGGTGCAGATTCCTTAACTACGATATTACGTCCGTCAAGTTCTGTTTCATTAAGTGCAGCAATCGCTTGCGCTGCTTCTTCATCATTAGGCATCTCAACGAATCCGTAGCCCTTAGACCGACCCGTTTCTTTATCCATAATGATTTTAACTGTGTCAATGTCTCCGAATGGAGTAAACGCTCCTTGGAGCTCTTCTACGGTCGTGTCATAAGACAACCTTGCAACAAAAATATTCACTGAAAAAATTAATAAGTAAAAAAATAATCACTCTACATGTATGTCAAAAAACTTGTAGTAACCCGCCATGTCGAGTGAGTCACGAAGGTAAGTCATTTATACATAAGCGTATGAGCCATATGTTAATTCTGCGATAACTTTAACGCTAAGAGACTTTGTCAATTTGCTTCTTGAGGGCTTGCTTTGTCATACCACCAGATTTTCGCCACTGTTCTTTACCATTTTTATAAAGAATGAACGTTGGTACACTCCTGATCCCGAGCTTCGTAGCTAGCTTCTGGTTCTTGTCTATATCAATCTTGATGATTCTTGCTTTGCCTTTAACATCCTTGGATAAATCTTTCAGAACTGGATGCATCATCTTACAGGGACCACACCAAGTAGCGTAAAAGTCAACGAGCGTCGGAGTTTCACTATTGATATATGCTTTGTATCCTATTTTTTTCTTTGCCATTTGTTAGACTGTTTGCTTGCGTATGGGCATATAACGCAAGACAGAGGAGACGTATTTGCGAAAGCGGAAAGAGAATAGGTATACTAGATAGAAGCAAAACTCTTACTTTACTTCCATCAATAAGTAAGCATGGCAGACAGTCACAAGGTCAATACCAATAAAGAACTGAGCATCTGGGAGGCACTCATACCCATCATCGTCCTGGTAGCAATGCTCGGGCTCAACGTCACATATGCGTATGGAGATGATGCTCTTTCAGGTTCTAACCAATTTATACTTCTTCTTGGAGCTGCTGTAGCAGCTATCGTAGGATTCATGAATCAAGTATCTTATAAGAAGATGCTTGATACGGTTGGGGCCAATATCAAATCAACAACAGGGGCTATCATCATACTACTATTTGTAGGAGCTCTTGCTGGTACATGGTTGATCAGTGGCATCATCCCTACCATGATCTATTATGGTTTGCAGATCCTCCATCCATCCATCTTCCTACCAGCAACTGTCGTGATCTGTGCCATCATATCTGTAGCAACTGGAAGCTCTTGGACGACTTCTGCTACGGTGGGTATCGCATTGATAGGCATAGGAAAAGCTCTAGGTATTCCGCTAGGAATGGTGGCGGGAGCCGTGTTATCAGGAGCCTACTTCGGCGATAAGATGTCTCCCCTATCTGATACTACTAATCTTGCTCCGGCTATGGCTGGAGCGGAGTTATTCAGTCATATCAGATACATGGCATATACAACAGTGCCGACGATCATCATCACTCTCATCATCTTTGTCATCATCAGTCTTACACGAGAGACTACAGGCGCAAGCGATAGCTCGTCTATCGTCGCAGCCATAGAAGAGTCTTTTTATATCAGTCCAGTTCTCTTCTTAGTACCTCTGATTGTGATCGTACTCATAGTAAGAAAAACGCCACCATTAGTAGCTCTTATGGCCGGCACATTACTAGGAGGTGTTGCGGCGCTCATCTTCCAACCAGACATCGTCTTAAGCGTTTCTGGAGAGAAAGAAATGAACATAGTATCTGCATATAAAGGAATCATGAATGCTATCACCGTCTCTGCTTCAGTAGAAACCGCTAATGCAGATCTTAATGATCTATTCTCTTCAGGTGGCATGGCAGGTATGCTAGGTACGATCTGGTTGATTATCTGTGCTATGGTCTTTGGTGGAGTCATGGATGCTATAGGTGCGCTATCTAGGATTAGTGCGGCATTGCTCTCTTTTGCACAGAGCACCTTTGGATTATTTGCCAGTACTGTAGCCTCATGCTTAGCACTTAATGCAACAGCTTCTGACCAATACCTTGCTCTTGTGGTACCTGGCAAAATGTTCGAGAAGGCATATGCTGATCGAGGCTTAGCTCCTGAAAATCTTTCAAGAACTTTAGAAGACTCCGGTACAGTAACTAGCGTCCTTGTACCATGGAACACTTGTGGAGCATATCAGTCAGGAGTACTAGGTGTATCAGTATATGATTACTTCGTATACGCCATCTTCAACTATCTAAGTCCTTTTACTACATTGCTCTATGCAGCATTAGGTATCAAGATCAAGCAGCTTGCAAGTAAAGTAGCCTAAGCAGCTTCCCCTCTCGTTAACCACTTGTACAAGATGGGAACGATAAGTAGCGTAAGTAGTGTCGATGAAACCATACCTCCGATAATCGTCAAGCAAAGTGGTGACCACTGATTAGTGCCTTGAAGTGTCAAAGGTAGTAGCCCCAGTATCGTAGTCAGTGTTGTAAGGATGATCGGTTTGAATCTTCGGATCGAACCTTCGATGATGGCATCATGTAAAGAGATGTCTTCTTCTCTGCGAAGCTGGTTGATGTAGTCTACTAGTATGATCGAGTTATTGACTACGATACCTATCAAACTAATCAGGCCTATGAACGCAAAAAATGAAAAAGGCCATCCAGTTAGATATAAAGCGATGATCGATCCACTAGCCGCTAGAGGTATCGCAGAGAAAACAATCAGTGGTTGTAAGATAGATCTGAACTGAAGAACAAGAACAGCGAATATGGCTATCTGTGCAAGTATCAAGATGATAGCAAGATTACCAAAGGTAGACTGTTGCTCTTCATACTCGCCACCCACTACATAGTGATAACCTCTCGGCCATGTCATAGCTTCCAGATGCTCCATGACATCAAGTGTCTTATTCAATGTCTCATCAAGATTGATGACACTCGCTGTTACTCCTATATAGCGATCAGAGTTATAATGGGAGAATTCTGCAGCACTCTTGGTCATTGCGATATCCGCTACATGATGAAGCGGTACACTGACTCCTGATCTGGCTTGGATATGAGTGCGATAGAAGTCTTCCACTCTTGGCTTCCCGCCATTCTGTTTTGAGACTTGTACAGCATACGTCTCATCATCTGATAGCGTGGCTTCCCCGATGATTAGACCATTGAGACTAGCCCTAATGGTTCTATCAAAGTCTAGTTGCGAAACACCAAGTAAGCCTGCCTTTTCTTTATCCAAGGCGAACTTTAGCTCTGTCTTAGTTCTGGTAAGAGGATTTTCGATGTTGATCACTTCCGATGTTGCATCTAGTATATCTTCTACTTGATTAGCTAACGATGACAATACATCGAGATCATCTCCGAAAATCCTAATCTCTATAGGCGCTTCGACAGGAGCACCATTTTTAAGTTCTTCCACTGTAATCTTAGCTGCGGGCCATTCGGCAAAAGCACTTCTTAATGAAGCAATGGTGCCGTAAAATGACGCTTGATTCCAGTCTTTAAGATTAACCATCACCTGACCGTGAGACTTGACAAAACTCTTAGGTATCCGATTATAATAGACCTGTGAGTTACTGCCCCCTACACTCGTCACGTATGATCTGACAATACTCATCGTATCAAGTAGCGACTCTACATAATCAGTCGACTGACGGGTGTAATCAAGACTTGCACCTTTAGGTCCGTCGATATCTATGAGCAACACAGGTTTATCAGCAGTAGGAAAAAAACTAACCCCGACAAGTGGTCTGAGCACAACAAATGTATACGCCGTCAGAGCTACCGCTATGACAGCTACCACTATGCTATGCCTAAGACTGAAGGATAAAACTGGTTGATAAAAGCCAAAAGATATCTTATGAAATAACTTATCTGCATGACTTGGCTTTTTTACCTGATCATTCATCAACCAACCCGATAAAATCGGAGAGAAAGTCAGCGCTAAAATCAATGATATAACAAGTGTAAAAATGACCGTTAGCGGTAAGCTGATCAAAAACAATCCAGCTCCCTCTCCCAACTGAGTCAGTGGGAAAAAGGAAAGTAGTGTAGTAATCGTGCTACTGATGATGGCTGGCCCTACTTCTTCAGCACCTGCTAAGGCAGCTTGTTTCTTGGTCATTCCTTCACGGATCATTCTAGTGATATTTTCGATGACAACGATGCCATTATCCACTAGAAGTCCAAGAGCAAGTACTAAGGAAGCAATGCTTATCTGCTGCAAGCCATAACCGCTACCATTTAGAAGTGCCATGGCAAGAATGATACATAGCGGTATGAGGGTGATGATGATCAAAGCGGCTCTCCATCCTAGAAAGAGAAAGATGATTACACCTACTAGAGCGACTCCTTGCAGTAACGTCTCTAAAAAGCCGTTAATCTTGTTAGATACTTCCGGCGTCTGGTCATAGCAGACATCGAGATGAACAGTTGCGGGTAGAGATGCATTGAATTCATTGACAACTTGTTGGGCGGTCTCATTGACATGTATGATATTATATCCACGCTTTAACTTGGCACCGATAAAGACCGCATCCGTCTTCATAAAGCTCCCCTGCCATAGGCGATCACCCTCAGTGATCTGTACATCGGCTATGTCTTTTAAGTAAACCACACCTGTACCCGTACTTGATATGACGGTCTCTCTCAGCTCATCTATTTTTTCATAATCACCAGAGCTCTTGATAGAAAAATTCATACCTCCAATGTCGATATCACCACCAGGGATATTCACATTATTAGAGCCTAATATGTTGATGACTTGTCCAAGACCTATGGATAGGGAGGACATCCTTTCGAAGTCAAGAGCCACATTGATTTGCTTCTCAACCCCTGCGTCGACGATCACAGAACTTATACCATCTATGGCCTCAAGGTCATCCTCTAGGTTTTCAGCAAGATCTGTAAGGTCACTCAGGGCAACAACATCACTGGATAGAGAGAGTAACTTATAGTTGACTCTATCTCCTGGTTTTATCTGTTCTATTTCAAATCTTATGATGCCATCAGGCAGATCACCCCGCACTCTATTGATCTCTCTTACTAGCTCATCATACTTATCATCAGGGTCGATGTCATAGGAGGCATTGATACCTATACCCGCGACACCTTCTCGCATCTCAGAGTTGTAATGATCTATATCATCTATCTCTTTTAATATCTCTTCGATAGGATCCACAACGAGCTCTTCCATATCCTCAGGACTAGTTCCTGGATAGACAGCTAGAATCCTAAATATCGGAAAGTCCGCCTGCGGATCCTCACTCCTAGGCATCGTCGTAAATGATCGTATACTAATAACAACTAGGATGAGCAATACGATAAGTACAAACTGAGCATTGCGTATAGAGAGGCGCGTTAGTTTCATCCCTTGACTCTATTCGGTTGTGGGATTGATAATCTTGATTCGCTGCCCATCATTGAGATAAGCACTACCTGAGGTGATCACTCGATCAGCCTGAAATGAAGCCTTCTCCAGCAGGACATAGTCATCACCATATCGCGATACATACATTTGATGACTCTTGGCTATGGTATCAGATGATGTCGGAGTATAGATCGTTACCATGTCTCCCGTACCTTCTGCTACACTCTCTAGAGGGATTTTGACAAAGGAAGAAGATGAGCCTGGCAACAAAGTCACCTTGCCTATCATACCATGTCTCAGTCTACTTCCTTTCTGATCTACAGCTATCTTGATCTTAAATGTGCCTGTACGGGGATCAGCAGACTCTCCTATTTTTATGACACTACCTTCAAACACCCTCCCTGCATAAGCATCAAAAGTGATCTTAGCAGATGTACGTAGGTTGATAAGTGCGATGTCTTTATCTGATAGGTCAACATTGACAACATATGACCCGCCCTTTGAAGATGCTACAGTATAGATAGGCTGACCCGGCGCAACTAGCTCATTAGATTCTGAAAACTTCCTTAGTATCCTTCCACTGATCGGACTGGTAATCGAAGAGTATGCCTGATTATACTCAGCTATACGAAGATCAGCTTGTGATACTTCCACTTGGGTCGTAAGGTTCTGAACCGCCTCATACGTCGCTACCGAATCGCGGAACATCGCGGCACCTCGCTCTAGATCTCGCTGAGCCTTCTGTAGGGCTTGTCGAGCTTTAAGTACTTGAGAGTCTACCTCCTCTGTCCGAAGTTGTGCAAGCAGTCTGCCTTTTTTGACATAGTCCCCTTCCTCCACTCTCATACTCTTGATATACCCTCCTGTCTTAAATGATAATCTGATCTCACTATCCGATGCGACTCTGCCGATAGCATGGATCGGGATCTCATCACTTATGTCATCCACCTTCTCTACGAAGACAGGCACATAGTCTTTCTTCGCAAGAGACTCTGCCATGAGATCGTCGTAGTTCTTCTTACAGCTTATGAGAGCAAGACAGAGTATCCCAAGTATGATGAGTAGACTATTCTTCATGGATGACTTTTTTGATCTTCGCTTGAGCGATAAGCATATCTATACTCAGCAAAACTTGATTGAGCTCACTTGACAATAATCTGTTCTGGGCAGTGAGCAATTCGATAAGCAGCGCTCTATCATTGCGATACCTTTTATCTACGGCACCGTAACTAATCCTCGCAGATTTGATGGCTTCAGTCTCCGCCTCATATCTTGATTTTAGAGATTGAAGTTCATAATAAGCTTGGGCAACTTCAAGGGTTATCTGCTGTGTTGCCACATCACGTCGTAAACTTGTACGCTCTTGCTCAAGCTGCAATTCTTCGAGCTTCTTTTTTTTGATCCCTCCATCCCAGATATTCCAGCCAAGGTTCAGCGCTAACGTGAAAAGAGGTCCTCCATCATCGAAAGAAAAATTTTCGGACTGGAGTCCTACGCCCCCTTGTACTCCTAGTGTCGGTTGATTAGACTTCTGGATTCTTTCTTTATTGATCTCATTCACTTTCGTAAATACTCCAAGCCTCTTGAGTTCTTGTCGATTGGCTATGGCGCTATTGATGAGCTCGGCCAACTTTCTTTCATCTGGCACCTGCAGGGTCAGAGATTCATCGACAATGATGTCCTCTGAGAGGTCTCTATTCATTAATGTATTCAGTAGGATCTTTGATAACTCCTGCTGCTGTTCTAAGCTTTGTCTTTCGCTCTTAAGATTCTGTATCTCAAAGTTGACATCACTTATCACATCTGGCGTAGCCTTGTCATACTTGATAAGCTTCTCATTGAAGGTCTTGACTTCTCCTAGTAGATCAAGATTTTGATCTACTAGCTTTACTCCCTTTGTAGTTTTGAGGAAGTTGTAATACGCTTGTCTTACCTGAAAGGCTATTGCTGCTGTCTGTTGACTCTTGTCAAGGTCAGCCATCGACAGTAATTCTTCTTGTATCAGTATATTATACTTGATCGAACTGTTGAGAATTGGTTTTGTGATATTAAGATTAGCGTCCAGGAAATTATTAGGTGTGAGCTGAGTTTCGATATTCTCGAGATTAGTTGGAAACTGCTCTGAATTGGTCAGTTGATTAAGTGTGAGATAGGTAGGATTGAACAAATCCCCCACTGGAAAAGATATCCTTCTTCCTCCCTCGGCCAGAAGATAGGTGGCTCCGAGATTAGCCTGCGGACTCCAGTTTTTCTTAGCTAGATCAACCTTTAGGTTTTGCGCTCGAACCGATAAGTCCAAATCTTTAAATGCCAAGTTATTACGAAGAGCCTCTCCGACATAACTTTCTAGTACTGTTCCATCTTGGCTAGAAACATTAACCAAAAAAGACAGTAACAAAAACACAAGGGATAGTAGGCGTGATACCATAAGTTAAAGATCGTAATCTTACTACGGGTAAACACAACATATTGGTCAAAATGCCAGATGTACTACCTGAATGGCTATATATTTAGTTAGATGGTTGTCACTTATCCATCCAATCTTTGAAACTTGCCATTCGCTTTCTAGAAACAACAAAGTCGATATCACCTTTTACTGGCACTTTTAAGACGAGCTTCAGCCGTTGATTGAGGAAGGGGTGTATCTCTGAGATAGCTTCACTTTGGATCACCTGACTCCTATTAATCTGATAAAAATGGTCTTCATCTAGATCCGCATAAAGCTGTTCTACCGTCTTGGTGTAGATGTATCTACTACCATCAAATGTGTGCAGGAAAGTGAGGCTATCACTTGAGTTTACAAAAGCTATATCGCTGACATTGATATATTCGAAGTGCCCTCCCTTCTTCACAAGGCAACGATGCTTCTTGCGCTTTCTTTGTAGCTGGGTAAGTATCTTACTTATATCAGACGGTCCAGATTTACTTTTCTCTTCCCAAAAGCTTTTATATTTCTCTAAGGCTGAGCGTAGATCCTCTTTCAAGATTGGCTTAAGAAGATAGTCTATGCTGTGCAACTTGAAAGCGTCTATAGCAAACTCATCATAAGCCGTCGTAAAGATGATCGGCTTGGTAATATCAACATGAGAAAAGATCTCAAAACTAAGTCCATCAGCTATCTGTATATCCATCAAGATCAGATCATACTCGTTATCATCTTGAAAGTAGTTGACAGAAGACTTGATACTATCTAACTCTTTCACGACTACAGCACCCGGTTCGATATCCGCGAGCAATTTCGTGAGATAAAGCCTCGCGTTCTTTTCATCTTCTACTATTACAATCTTCATAGTTGATGTCTAATGTTTGATGGCTTGATCATAGATAATAGGTACTCTTACCTTAAAGCAAGAGTCGGTCTCGATAACCGTTACGTCTTCCGAGTCGCGGAAAAAATCAAATCGCTTCTTGATATTTTTTATACCTATGCCACTAGAGGACACGGCCGTAATCTTACGCTGTAGATTATTAGATACTTCTACCGTTTTTCCTTCTTCTACGCTCTTAACTTTTACCTTTAAAGGCATCTCCTCAGAGACAACGTTATGCTTGACGGCATTTTCGATAAGTAGTTGTAAAGTTAGTGGTGGTATCCTCATACTTGGGATCGCATCTACATCTATCAATACATCTAATGTGCCGGCAAATCTCTCACTTAAGAGATCAGCATAGAGATGAGCAAATTCTATTTCTTTAGAAAGGGGTATCAGTTTCTCTTCTTTCTCTCCTACAGCGTATCTGTAAAACTTAGAAAGCTTCGACAGGTACATAGTCGCCCTATCTGGGTCTGTCGGGATGAGGTTCATCAGGGTATTCAAGCTATTAAAGAGGAAGTGTGGATTAATCTGATTACGAAGATTAGTGAGTTCAGCTTCTAGATGACGAGCTTCGAGTTGCTCTCTTTCGATAATCGCTTGCTGATACCTAGTAAAGTAGTACGCCGCTTCATATATAGATATGATCATGAATGAGGGACCATATATATTTAACAGGAGCGTTAGATAACTGGGCATGACATGATCGTTCTCCCCCATCAATGACAAGATCATAGTTGAGCATAATCCAAAACACGCCTTAAGTATTGGTGCAGTTAAGAGTACTGCTATGATCAAAAAGTAGATCCTTTTCTTCGCGCTCTCATTCTTCGTGAAAGACTTGCGTGATGCAATGATCATCCATCTATAGACAAACCAAAATCCACTCACAAAAAGAAATGATTCTGGCACCTGATGGCTCCAATAACCTAAATCAGTATGCATGTGAAGTGCACGCAGATTTAGGAGAAAAGGAAAGAGAAGTGAGAATAAAGGTATGCCGAAAAGCATCAACGGCCTATCGTCAAATCCAAGATATTTCTTACAAGGTTTAATCATCTGACATCAAAAATAGCGAAGGTCTCTCATAAAGAGCACCTTCGCTTCTGGTTCACTAACAAATTAATTTTTGTTCACTCAGTTTAGAACTGGAAAGTAAGCGGGACAAAGAGTGTTTTTGAAACTTTACTACCGTTCAACACGATCGGTGTTACCTTCTCCAACTTTGATAAAGATTCTAGGATGCTCTTCTTGAGAACTTTATTTGGAGTATTATGAACTCGAGTATTTTTCACATTACCATTTTGGTCGACTTCTAGCTCAACCATTACTTGCAATTTATTTCTAAAAGTGCCTTCTTCAAAAGGAAAATCAACGACTTTTCTGATTTGATGTGCGAGTTCATGTATTGCATCCGTATTCGTAATCTTTTCAACTTTAGTAGGTGTTACAAATTCTTGATTTTCTAAAGTTACACTTGCATAGATAGGTGTGACTAGTTCTTGAGCAAATGCTGATTGATGAACAGAAAAGGAAGCGACAAGGAATAGAAAGCTTTGTACAAGGTATTTCATGACTTTTACTTTTTGGTGAATAATCGTATTCGTTTAATGACTCAAAGTTGCAGCAGACTTCAAGTGATCTCAAGGCATTTCAGCCGAAGTGCTTGATATCGTAGTTGAATGGTATAAAGTGGATTCTTACTTATGACTCAAGATCATAATGTGTACCTTGCAGAGGTATATAGAACTTCGCTTTATGAGATTATTGATCTTTCTATTAGCTGCTCTTCTATCCACCTATAGTTATAGTCAATCATATGATGAGCTTGCTATCCGATCTGTGATAGATCAGCTATTTGATGGCATGAGACAGAGCGACAGCACACAAGTCAAGCCCGTTTTTGTAAAGGGTGCTACCCTAGCGAGCATCATTGTTGGAAAAGATAATCAGGTATCAAAGCAGCAGAGCGGAGCCCAAAGGTTTATCAGAGCCATAGGTCAACCTAAGAATCAAATATGGAATGAGATCATCTGGTCTTACGACATTAAGATCGATGGCCCTATGGCATCTGCTTGGACAGAGTACAGCTTTTATGTAGACGAAAACCTAAGTCACTGTGGGGTCAATGTATTTGAGTTGATCAATCTAGATGATGGATGGAAGATTAGTCAGATTACTGATACACGTCGCAAAGAAGGCTGTAGGACAAAAGAGATAGCTGAGATCGATAACTTAATGGATGCATGGCATCATGCCGCCGCTGTAGCTGATGAGAACACCTTCTTTGGATCTATGACTCAAGATGGTATATATATCGGTACTGATAAGTCTGAGCGCTGGAAAAGAGATGATATGAGAGTCTGGTCTCAGCAGTACTTTGATCGTGAGAGTGCATGGTCATTTACGAAAGTGGAAAGAAATGTAACCCTTGGCGCATCGAAAGAAATAGCGTGGTTTGACGAAATATTAGATACTTGGATGGGCCCTTGTCGGGGAAGCGGCGTGGTCTTAAAAACCGAAGAAGGATGGAAAATATCTCACTACCATCTCGCCATCGCTGTACCAAATGAAGAAGTCTCTGGATACTTAGACCTCATCGGACTCCCACAGAAAAACTAGATATGAAAGTAGTCATCTTGGGCTATGGCAATGTCGGTAGATTTATGACCAAGGCTCTAAGTACGGCAGGTATAGAGGTAGCTCAGATCTATAATCGAAGTAAGATCAAGCATCGTCATATCACTACTACAAGAAAGAAAGAGGAGATCATAAAAGATGCGGGACTCTATCTAATCTGTGTAAGTGACACAGCCATCAAAGAAGTATCTGAACTGCTTAGTGACATTTCTTCTAAAAGCGTAGTAGCTCATACGGCGGGAAGTGTTTCATCGAAGATCCTGATGGATAGCCATGACAAGTATGGCAGCTTTTATCCTCTGCAGACTATATCTCAAGGCAAGCGAAAACTCAAAACTAAAAGTGTCCCTATTCTTATCAATGGCAGCTCAAGCAAAGTGGAACGGAAGCTAAAAAAGCTAGCCAAAAAGTGCTTCAAAAAGGTGGTCTCAATCAGTGATGAAGATAAGGTCAAGCTACACCTTCCAGCAGTCATCGTCAATAACTTTACTAATCATCTCTATGCAAGAGCTTATGACTACTGTGAAGAAAATGGACTTTCATTTGAGCTTTTGATACCGCTCATCAATGAAACCTCCAGCAGATTAGACACCAATGTCCATCCTAAAAATCAACAGACTGGACCAGCAAAACGACAAGACAAGGGAACGATAAAACGACATGCTGCACAACTAGGTACAGACCCAGAACTCAGAAAAATCTACAACTATCTAACGAATCACATCTCTAACTATCATGAGGGTAACTGACACATTTAATCTAGGACATCTCAAGTGTACAGTCTTCGTCCATGAGTCGCTCTATACTCTACAGATAGAAGATGAGTATGGTGCTATATCTTATAAGCTCAAGTCTCTTAATCCTGATAAAACATCTCTAATCAAAGAGTATCTGCCAATCAATCAAATCAAAGACGAAGTCATCGCTAGCTTTAGATCGATGCGCGCTGGTCGTGATGCTTTACTTGGCTTGCTATCCGAAGATATCGAATTTGAGGACGAGATTATATAGGTAGATGTACTCTGCACCATACCCGCCACATAAATTGCTTACTATTGTTAAGTAGTTATGGAGAAAGATCTTGATCAATATGATATAGATATCCTCAAGCACCTTGAGGACGATGGAAAAAAACCCTTTTCACAGATCGCCGAGGAGCTAAAAATATCCAATACCATGGTACATCAGCGCGTAACAAAATTGCGCAAGGAAGGTATACTTACTCGACACTCCATCATCATAGATGAAAAGAAACTCGGGTACGAATGGGGAGCTTTTTCAGGAGTCATCATAAGTGAAGCTCGAAAGTCAGAAGATATCATAGAAGATCTCAAGAAGGTACCTGAGGTCACAGAGTGCTATCATATTAGTGGAAGCTACACTCTATTCATCAGGATCGTAGCTAAAAGCAGTGCCCATATGAGAGAGATACTTTACGATAAGATCGAAAGCATCTCAGGTATCGTATCTACTGAGAGTATGGTGGATTTTGGTTGTGCTTTTAAGCGTAACCCTCCTTTGATGCAGTAGCTAATCAACAAAGTGCTGGCCAAATTGATTGTCTAGCAAATCTGATAAACTGATGTCTTCCTGCTTTATAAATCCTTTACTAGGCAGTCTACCTTCAGCTACTAGGTCAACAACAGAAGTGATGGAACAGGCAGTCGTCCATGAGATCGCTCGCCAAGTATACCCTCCGATTTCGATCGGATAGAAAGCTTTAAAGTATTCATCTCGAAGTAGTTTTTCAGACTTCCATCCTTCGACTACTGCATATACATAGACTACATCATCCTTCACC